>JAZSCD010000032.1:0-2225 GCA_045602745.1 Clostridia bacterium
AAAGTAGCTCTTTTAATTTCTTTTTGTTTTAACATTATATATTCCACCTTCCTATGTTTTGTAAATTTTACAAAAATATACATCTAGGGTGAAATATTTGCTTACAAAGTTCTAAGGTGATGTTATCATAAATTAACTACAAAATTTTACAAAAATAATTGACAAATCAATAATAAAAAGGTATACTATTATAGTTAATAAAAAATAAGAGAATAGATATATAGATATCTTTGATTAGCAAGGAGGGAATAAGAATGGCACAACCAAAAAGAAGATGGTCAAAACAAAGAACACATACAATAAGATCAACATGGAAATTAGAAACACCAAATGTTGCAACATGTAAACACTGTGGAGAAGCAGTATTACCACACAGAGTATGTGATAATTGCGGATATTATGATGGAAAAGAAATAATAGCAAAAAAAGATGCCTAAACAAAGGCATTTTTTTTATGATTTATTGACTAAAACAGGTATATGATATAAAATATTATGCGAAAGAATAGGGTGAAAAATATGTCAAAACCAATGGTTGCAATTATAGGAAAACCTAATGTTGGTAAGTCAACATTTTTTAATTATATAGTAGGAAAAAGATTGTCAATTGTAGAGGATAAGCCTGGTGTTACTAGAGATAGGGTTTATGGAGAAGCAAATTGGAGAGGTAGAAATTTTACATTAATAGATACAGGTGGAATTGAACCTAAATCTGATGATATAATTTTATCTCAAATGAAAACGCAAGCAGATATTGCAATAAGTATAGCAGATGTAATAATTTTTTTAACAGATATAAAACAAGGTGTTACTGCAGCAGATGAAGAGATTGCATTAATGCTTAAAAAATCAAAAAAGCCAATAGTATTAGTATGTAATAAGTCTGATAATTTAGGTAAAACTAAAGATGATATTTACGAATTTTATAATTTAGGTCTTGGAGATCCATATCCAGTATCATCTACAAATGCCTTAGGAATTGGAGATGTATTAGATGCTATATACGAAAGTTTTCCAGAAAAAGACGAAAATGAAGAAGATAGTGAGATTATAAATGTTGCTGTAATTGGAAAACCTAATGTAGGAAAATCTTCATTAGTTAATAAAATATTAGGAGAAAATAGAGTAATAGTAAGTAATATTGCAGGAACTACTAGAGATGCAATAGATTCCTATTTTGAAAATGATAAAGGGAAATATAATTTTATAGATACAGCTGGAATTAGAAAGAAAAATAAAATTTCAGAATCGATAGAAAAATTTAGTATAATGAGATCGCTTTTAGCAATAGAAAGAGCGGATGTATGTTTAATGCTAATTGATGCAACAGAAGGAGTTACAGACCAAGATGCAAAAATTGCAGGAGAAGCTCACGAAGCTGGTAAAGGTATAATTATAGTAATTAATAAATGGGATGAAGTAGAAAAAGAAACTGGTACTTTAGAAAAATACACAAAAGAAGTATATAATAAATTAGGTTATTTAACATATGCACCAATTTTATTTATATCAGCTAAAACAGGTCAAAGAGTAGATAAATTATTTGATTTAATAAATAAAGTTGCTGCTAATAATGCCATGAGAGTATCTACATCAATGTTAAATGAAGTTATAAATGAAGCAATTGCAGTAGTACAACCACCAACAGATAAAGGAAGAAGATTAAAAATACTATATGCAACACAGGCAAGTACAAAACCGCCAACATTTGTTATATTTGTAAATAGTAAACAATTATTTCATTTTTCTTATGAAAGATATTTGGTAAATCAAATAAGAACAAATTTTGGATTAGAAGGAACACCTATAAGAGTAATATCAAGAGAGAAAGGTGACAAGGAGGATTAAAGCGAGGGACCTTCCTCACTTTATGAGGAAGACCCGTGACTAAGGTTTGTCCCTCAAACCTTGTAAAATTTAATAAGGAGATGATATAAATATGACAATATATATTATAATTTCATTAATAGCCTATTTTATAGGAAGCATAAGCTTTTCTGTAATATTTAGTAGAAAGTTTGCAGGATTTGATGTAAGGGATAAAGGAAGTGGAAATGCCGGAACAACAAATGTACTAAGAACTGTTGGGAAAAGAGTAGCTGCTTTAACACTTATATGTGACATATTAAAAGGAGTTATAGCAATTGGTATTGCTATAATAGCAGGAAACATATGGAATGAAATAGATGCACAAATATTAAAATATTTAGCAGGTTTTTTTGCAAG
>JAZSCD010000033.1:0-5039 GCA_045602745.1 Clostridia bacterium
CAGTCTGCGAAACTACTTAAATTATACCAGATGGAGTTTTTTTATTCTATTTGTCGCTTACCGGCATAGCCTTTTTTATTCTCACCCGCTTAGCGGGTGGTTTTAACCCCGAGAGACCTTTTGGTCTCTCGCGTAATAAAACCCGCCTTTAGTAGGCGGGTAAATTTTAGGAGCTCCTTTGGCAAGAAGGTAGAACTCCATTGTCAAAGTGTTGTCTTTTGGGTTTTCCCAAGACACAAACAGCAAACTTACGTCTCGTTTGCTTCGTGTTATGTAAATAAAATCAATTAAATGATTGTATTGCAAAAATGAACATAATGTGTTAAAATATTTCTGTCGAAACTATTTAGAATAAACTTCGACAAAAATAATTTTTTGGAGGTGCTCAAAATGAGCAAAAATCCCGATAACAAAGCTCTTGAAAATCAGGAAAAAGATGAACAGAATTCGTATGCGCAGGCTAAGAAGACACAATATTCAGCCGAAGCTCGGCCATCGAAAGTTTCCGACTGGCCTTTAGTGGGTTTTGTTGAGAAGGATGGCTCTGCATATCCCTTGTATAGGGCAACAGAGTAAAAAAAGGGAAAAGTCAGTTTCGACTGACTTTTCCCAAAACTTCTTATAATGTTAGTAAAAAATAAAATAATATGATATAATAATAGTTAGCTTAAATTTTATGGGGGATAACATGAACAATAATATAATAATTAAGGGTGCAAAGGAAAACAACCTTAAAAATATAGATTTAACTATACCTAGAGATAAATTAGTAGTAATAACTGGACTTTCCGGTTCTCGGAAAGTCTTCTTTGGCGTTTGATACTTTATATGCAGAAGGACAAAGAAGATATGTAGAAAGTTTATCTAGTTATGCTAGACAATTCTTAGGTTTGATGGAAAAACCAAATGTAGAGTCAATAGATGGATTATCACCTGCTATTTCTATAGACCAAAAAACAACATCTAAAAATCCACGTTCTACGGTTGGAACAGTAACAGAAATATATGACTATATTCGTATTCTATATGCAAGAATAGGTATTCCATATTGCCCTAATTGCGGTAAAAAAATAGAAAAGCAAACAATAGACCAAGTTGTAGATACTTTAATGGAATTAGAAATTGGTACTAAAATACATATTCTTGCATCTGTTGTAAGAGGTAGAAAAGGTGAATTTGTAAAATTATTAGAAAATTTTGCAAAAGAAGTGTTTGTAAGAGACTAAGTAGATGGAGAAATTATAGAACTTACAGATGATATAGAAATAGATAGAAAAAAGAAACACAATGTAGAAATTATAGTAGATAGATTAGTAATAAAAGAAGATATACGAAGTAGATTAACTGAAAGTATAGAAACAGCATTTAAATACGCCAATAACCTTGTGCTAGTTGATATAAAAAGTGTAGGGGCGGACGACCCTGTCCGCCCGCAATCTAATGAAGAATTACTTTTCAGCCAAAACTATGCATGCCCAGATTGCAATATAAGCTTTGAAGAATTATCTCCTAGAATGTTTTCGTTTAATAATCCATTTGGAGCATGTGAAGACTGCTTAGGACTTGGCTATTTAATGAAGATGGATGAAGATTTAATTATTCCAGATAAAAATAAGACTTTATATCTTGGAGTAAAAGCTTTTGGAGCAAGCACAATGAAAAAAGGCGATACTATGGCAAAAATGTATTTTGAAAGTATTGCAAAACATTATGGTGTAGAAATAAAAGATGTTCCAATAAAAAAACTTCCAAAAGAATTTTTAAATAAAATATTATATGGAACAGGAACAGAAAAAATAGATTTTGAGCATCAATCAGTAGCCGGAATTAGAAAATTTACAGCTCCATTTGAAGGTGTAATACCAACATTAAATAGAAGATATAGAGAAACAAAATCTGATGGAATGAGAAACTTCTACGAAATGTATATGAGTAATAGTCATTGCGAAACTTGTAATGGAGCAAGACTAAAAAAAGAAAGCTTAGCAGTAAAAGTTGGAACAAAAAATATTGAGGAATTAACTAATATGTCTATTAATAAAATAAAAGAATATTTAAATAATTTACATCTTAGTAAAACTAAAATGATTATAGCTGAGCAAATACTAAAAGAAATAGACGCAAGACTTCAATTTTTAATAGATGTAGGATTAGAGTATTTAACACTATCTAGAGCAGCTGGAACATTATCTGGAGGAGAAGCTCAAAGAATAAGACTTGCAACACAAATAGGTTCAGGCTTAACAGGAGTATTATATATTTTAGATGAGCCAAGCATACGGACTTCATCAAAGAGATAACGATAAGCTTTTAGCAACACTAAAAAAATTAAGAGATTTAGGAAATACTGTATTGGTAGTAGAACACGATGAAGATACTATGTATGCAGCAGACCAAATAATAGATATAGGGCCAGAAGCAGGCATACATGGAGGTAATGTAATTGCGCAAGGAACTGCAGAAGAAATAAAACAAGTTTCAAATTCAATTACAGGACAATATTTAAGTGGAAGAAAGAAAATTGCTGTACCTAAAAAAAGAAGAAAAGCGAAACCTGTATCAATTCAAATTAAAGGTGCCAAAGAAAATAATTTAAAAAATATAGATGTTAAAATTCCACTAGGTGTTTTTACATGTGTAACAGGAGTTTCAGGTTCGCGGAAAGAGCTCACTTATAAACGAAGTTTTATATAAAAATTTAGCCAGAGAATTATATGGTTCTTCTGAAAAAGGTGGAAAGTGCAAAGAAATTTTAGGAATTGAAAATATAGATAAAATTATAAATATAGACCAATCTCCAATTGGAAGAACACCTCGCTCTAATCCAGCAACATATACTGGTGTATTTGATTTAATTCGTGATATATTTGCTACAACAAATGAAGCAAAACTAAGAGGATATCAAAAAGGTAGATTTAGTTTTAATGTACCAGGAGGAAGATGTGAGGCTTGTCAAGGTGATGGAGTACTAAAAATAGAAATGCATTTCTTAGCAGATGTATATGTCCCATGTGAAGTATGTAAGGGAAAAAGATATAATAAAGAAACTTTAGAAGTTAAATATAAAGGAAAAAGTATTTCAGATATATTAGATATGACAGTAGAAGAAGCTTTAGATTTTTTTGCAAATGTACCTAAAATAAAACAAAAAATACAAACACTACATGATGTAGGTCTTGGATATATTAAACTTCGGACAACCTTCAACAACCCTATCTGGAGGAGAAGCGCAAAGAATAAAACTTGCAACAGAACTTTCTAAAAGACCAACAGGAAAAACATTATATATATTAGATGAACCAACCACAGGACTTCATATTGCAGATGTTCATAGATTGGTTGATATATTACAAAGACTAGTAGACACAGGAAATACAATTGTAGTAATAGAGCATAATTTAGATTTAATAAAAACAGCTGACCATATTATTGACTTAGGACCAGAAGGTGGAGATAAAGGTGGAGAAATAGTTGCAACAGGAACACCAGAGCAAATTATAAAAAATGATAGATCTCATACAGGAAAATTTTTAAAGAAGTATTTATAAAAAGAAAGGAAGATTTTATGTCGAGCTTTAAAGAAGAAATTAAAGTAACATATGAGGATTTAGCTACAAAATATCGTGCACAAACGATAGAAGGACAGAGCAATGCAAAATATTGGCGAAAAAGAGAAAAATTAAAAATTGCATATGAACTTATTGAATTAAATTTAAGGAAATCTACAAAACAAATGAGCGATGAAGAAAGAGAAAAATTGGAAAGTCAACTGCGTATAAAAGCTGAAGAATATAGTTATTATTATTATAAAAATATAGGTTATTGGACATGGAAAATAGATCCGTTAAAAGTATCAGATGAAACGGTTAAAAATTCTGTAAAACATGCAACAGAAAAAGCTTCAGATATTTTCATATCTTTCTATGAAAGTTATAAAAGAAAAATTGATAAAGGTTATATAAAAAAATATTGTGATAATGCAGAAGAGGATTTTAGAAAAGCATATAAATTATATTGTTTGGTAAATAATATAGAAGAGAATTCTGATATAACAATTGAAGAATTAATGGCTTTAGCTGCAGATGTTGAAGGAAAACAAAAGAAACCTCCAAAGCAAGGTCATACAACTAGATAAACAAAAGAACTTCTATAAAATTATAATAATTTTATAGAAGTTCTTTTGTTATTTTTTATCTACAGTTATTGTTATTGTTGTTATTATTGTTATCTATTCTTTCGTTTCTGTTATTATTTTTGTTGTTGTTTTTATTTTGCTTATTGTTTTGATTATTTTTGTTATTTTCCATAACTAAAACACCTCCAAATCATTTTTATAATTTTATTATTTTCAAAAAACATAAAAATATTCTTTCAAAAATTTGTTAATTTTAAAAAAATGAGATATAATAATAGAAAATTGAAATTTAATTTGTGTTACAATGTTAATTGAAAACGTTGTAGGGGCTGTCCTCGGGGCCGCCCAGCAATTATTCTTTTTTTTTTGGGCGGACACAAGGGACGCCCCTACAGATTATTAAAACGAGGAATGTTATGAAAAATTTAGTAAATTTGTTAAAAAATAAAAAACAAACAATATCTTGTATGGAATCTTGCAGCGGAGGAATGCTTGCAACTGAAATAACAAATATAGATGGTTCTAGCGAAGTTTTTAAACTTGGCTTAGTTACATATTCAAATGAATATAAAATACATTTTGGAGTATCTAAACAAGCAATAGATACATATACTGTATATAGTAAGGAAGTTGCTAAGGAAATGGCAAAACAGGTTTCAAATTTAGCAAAATCAGATTATGGAATTGGAATTACGGGACAACTTGGAACAAAAGATTTAACTAATAATAGTAATGAACTAAATACAGTATATATTTCTATATATAATAAAAATAATAATAAATATACTAATTACAAAATAGAACCAAAAGGTAATAATAAATATGAAAAGAAAATTTTTATTGTTCAATTTATAAAGGAGAAATTATATGAAATTTGTAAATAAAAAATTAGAAGAATTTAATA
>JAZSCD010000034.1:0-2498 GCA_045602745.1 Clostridia bacterium
TGGCGAAATTGTATACAAGGATTAAAAATGTAGGGGCGGGTCCTGTGTCCGCCAACTAACAAAATGTAATGCAAAAGATGTAGGGGCGACTAGTAGGCGCCCGCTCTTCGAAGGCATTACTATAAATAATAAAATTAAAAGGAGAGAAAAATTATGAACAATGCAATGGACAAATTAATTAGTAAAATTAAGGAGACAAATAACCCAACAGTTATGGGATTGGACCCAAGATATGATATGATACCAGAATGTATAAGAGCAAAATATGAAAAAAATGTAGAAGGTGCATGCAAAGCAATCCTAGAATTTAATAAAGGATTAATAGATAGCGTATGTGACATAGTACCAGCTGTAAAGCCTCAAATTGCTTTTTACGAAATGTTTGGAGTAGAAGGAATAAAAGTATTTAACGAAACATGTAAATACGCTAAAGAAAAAGGAATGTGCGTAATTGCAGATGTAAAAAGAGGAGATATAGGTTCAACAGCTGCAGGATATTCAAATGCATATTTAGGAAAAACACCACTATGTGATGAAAAAGTATCAATGTTTGATGTAGATTTTGTAACAGTAAATCCATACTTAGGAATTGATGGAGTAAAACCATTTATAGATGATTGCAAAGAATATGGAAAAGGAATATTTATTTTAGTAAAAACATCAAATAAATCATCTGGAGAATTACAAGATTTAAAATTAGAAGATGGAACAACAATATATGAAAAAGTAGGAGAATTAGTAAGCACTTGGGGAGAAGAATTAGTTGGAGAATATGGATATAGCAGTGTAGGAGCTGTAGTTGGAGCAACATATCCTATTCAAATAAAAGAATTAAGAGAAATAATGCCAAAAACATATTTCTTAATACCAGGATATGGAGCACAAGGTGGAAAAGCAGAAGACATTGCATTAGGATTTAAAGACGGACTTGGGGGAATAGTTAACGCATCAAGAAGCTTAATGGCTGCATACAAATCAGATAAATGGAAAGAAGAATATTCTGAAGAAGAATATGGAAAAGCAACAAGAGCAGAAGCAATAAGAATGAGAGACGAATTAAACAGCGCAATGTAATGTCCAAATGGGACAGATGTTAATTAATAGGAGGAATAAAAATGCCAGTACAATTGCATTGTAAATTAATAAAAAAAGAGCAATTAAAACCAGATATATTTAAATTTTCTTTATCTGCTAAAGAGATTACAGATATAGCAAAACCAGGTCAATTTATAGAAATACGAGTAACAGATGGATTAGATCCATTCTTAAGAAGACCAATCAGTATATATAACATAGATAAAGAAAATGGAATTTTAGAAATAATATTTAGAGTTCAAGGAAAAGGAACAGAAATTTTATCAAGAAAAAAAGAAGAAGATTTAATTGATGTTGTAGGACCATTAGGATATGGTACATTTAAATTTGAAGGATATAACAACATTGCAGTTCTTGGAGGAGGAATAGGAGTATTCCCTTTATATGAACTTGCAAAAAATGCTTCAAAAGTTGCTAATGTAAACACATATTTAGGATTTAGAAATAAAGAAGCGGTAGTAGTAGAGGAAGAGTTTGAAAAAGTATCAAACAAATTAGTAATTACAACAGATGATGGAAGTTATAAAATACATGGATTTGCAATAAATGAACTAAAAAAAGATATAGAAGAAGGAAAAATAGATGCAATATTTGCATGTGGACCATTACCGCTATTAAAAGCAGCGCAAAGCTTAGCAAAAGAAAAAAATATTCCATGCCAAATATCATTAGAAGAAAAAATGGGATGTGGACTTGGAGTATGTTTAGGCTGTGCAGTAGAAGTAGTAACAGGTGGATATGAGCATGTTTGTAAACAAGGCCCAGTATTCGACAGCAACAAAGTAGTAATATAATAATGTAGGGGGCGCCGCCCACGGCGAACCGAGAAAATTTAGAAAAATGATTGCAAACGAGTAGGGGCGACTAGTAGTCGCCCGTTCTTCGAAGGCATTACTATAAATAATAAAATATAAAGATAAAACAAATGAAACAAAAGGGGTCTGTCCCCTTTCGTTTCAAATTTTAAATGAGGTGTAAAGTTATGAATACAGAAGTTAATTTTGCAGGTATTAAAATGAAAAATCCTGTTACAGTTGCATCAGGTACTATTGGATATGGTAGAGAGTATAGTCAATTTTTTGATTTGAGTCAGCTTGGTGGAATTATTACAAAAGGTACTTCTTTAAAACCAAGAGATGGTAATAAACCATCTAGAGTATATGAGACTCCAAGTGGAATGCTTAATAGTATTGGCCTTCAAAATCCAGGTGTAGAGTACTTTTTACAATATGATTTACCATGGCTTAAAAAGCAAAATACAGCAATTATTGTTAATGCGTGTGGAAGTACAATAGAAGACTATGTTGAAGTTTGCAAGATATTAAATAAATCAGATATTGATGGAGTTGAACTTAACTTATCTTGTCCAAATGTTAAAGCTGGATGTTTAGCATTTGGAACTA
>JAZSCD010000035.1:0-4459 GCA_045602745.1 Clostridia bacterium
AAATATTTCTACTATTCACGCATTTTGTTTAGAAGTTATAAAAAACTATTTTTATGAAATAAATATCTCATCAAATTTTAGAATAGGAGATACACAAGAAATAGAACTTTTAAAGCAAGAAACGTTAGAAGAGGTTTTTGAAAATTTATATGAAGAAAACAATCAAGAGTTTATAAATCTTGTTAATGCATATGGAGGATATAGAGATGATATAGACTTAAAAGAATTAGTTTTAAAAATATACAATTATTCTCAAAGTATGCCTTTTCCAGAAGAATGGATAAATGAAGCAATTGAAAAATTTAATTTAAAAGATAAAATAGACCAAGATTTTGCAAATACTGAATGGGGACAAATATTAGTAGAATATTTTAAACAAGAAATAATATCATGTATAGATGAATTAGAAAAGGCAAGCCAAAAATTAAAATATGAATTAGAACTAGAAAAGTATTATTCTGTAATAATAGAAGATATACAAAATTTAAAAGTTTTACTAAGAGAAGAAAATACTTGGGACGACTTATATAATGAGTTGTGTGTTTTAAAATTTGTAACATGGCCAAGACAAGCTAAAACAGATTGCGATTTAAAAGAAAATTGTAAAGAAATAAGAGATGGTGTAAAAGACAGAATAAAAGCTTTAGCAAAA
Organism: Clostridia bacterium; assembly: GCA_045602745.1. Lineage (GTDB taxonomy): Bacteria > Bacillota > Clostridia > TANB77 > CAG-508 > CAG-452. The sequence continues at coordinate 653 of JAZSCD010000035.1, forward strand.
AGAATATTTATATATTCTTCTAAAGAAGCAAATGAAGATATATACAATATGTATGCTACTCTAAAAACATTAGAAAAAGTTATATTAGATTTTAGCAAAAAATATCAAGAAAATAAAAAAGAAAAAAACATTATAGATTTTAATGATATAGAACATTTTGCATTAAAAATTTTAGTAAAAAAAGATGATAATGGAAATTATATTCCAACTGAGGTAGCAAATAATTATAAAGAAAAATTTATAGAAATAGCAATAGACGAGTACCAAGATAGTAACTTGGTACAAGAGTACATATTAACTACAATATCAAACAATAATAATATATTTATGGTAGGAGATGTAAAGCAAAGTATATATAAATTTAGAGGGGCGAGACCAGAATTATTTTTAGAAAAATATGATAATTATATTTTAACGCAGGACAATAAAGATGAGTGCCAAGAAGATACAAAAATACAACTATTTCAAAATTTTAGAAGTAGAGAAAATGTATTAGACTTAACTAATGTTATATTTAACAATATAATGAGTAAAAAACTAGGAGACATAGATTACAACCAAAGTGAATATTTAAATGCTTCAGCAAATTATATAAAACCAGAAAACAACGAAAATGTAGCAGGAAAAGTTGAACTAGACATTATAGATTTAACTGAGCAAATAGAAGAAAATGTAGGGGTCGATGCCCACATCGACCTGCAGCAAGACGATACAGAAGAAATCTTATTAGAAAAAAGCGAAATAGAAGCAAAATTTGTAGCAAATAGAATAAAAAAACTATTTGAAGAAGATTATTATGTATTTGATAAAAAACAAGGATACAGAAAGTTAAAATATAAAGATATTGTAATTTTACTTAGAACAACATCTAATATAGCAAATCTTTACGAAAAAGAATTAAACAAATTAGAAATACCAGTATTTAGTGATACAAGTTCAAGTTATTTCGAAACAGAAGAAATACAAATTATTTTAGCACTTCTAAAAATTATAGATAATCCAAATAATGACATACCTCTTGCAACTGTGCTTAGGTCAATGATTGGTGGATTTACAGATAATGAACTAATAGAAATAAGATTAAATTCTAAAGATACTAGTTTTTACGAAGCAATGCTAAATATGTTAGATAATAAAGAACAAGTTGATCTTAAAGAAAAGGTAAAAAACTTTTTAAATACATTAGAAGAATGGGGGCAAAAGCAAGAATATTTAAGTTTAGATGAATTTATATGGTATTTATATGAAACAACAGGATTTTATGATTATATAAGCACAAGTCCTAATGGAGATTTGAAAGTAGCTAATTTAAAATTACTATTTGAAAAAGCTAAAGATTATGAAAAAGCAAGTTTTAAAGGATTATATAATTTTATAAACTATGTAGATAAAATAAGTAAATCATCAGGAGATGCAGGCTCTGCAAAATTAATTGGAGAAAATGAAGATGTAATAAGAATAATGAGTATACACAAAAGTAAAGGATTAGAATTTCCGGTTGTATTTTTATGTGGAACAGGAAAACAATTTAATATGCAAGATTTAAATCAAAGCATTTTATTACATCAAGATATAGGACTTGGACCAAAACTTATAGACTACGAAAGAAAAATAGAATATAACACTTTAGCAAAAGAAGCAATTAGAATTAAATTATTAAACGAAACTTTATCAGAAGAAATGAGACTTTTATATGTAGCACTAACTAGGGCAAAAGAAAAATTAATTATAACAGGATATGATAAGAATTTAGAAAAGTCTATTTTAAATAAAGAAAATATGATTTCAGATGTAGAAAGTAAAATAAGTATTTCTAATATAAGAAAAGCAAAAACATATTTAGATTGGTTAGAATTAGTTCACTTAAAAGAAAAAGAAAACTTAAAAGAAATTTTAGAAGTCAATTTTTATAATAAAAATAAAATAAAAGATGTAGAAGCGGAAGTAAAAGAAGAAATATCATATAAGAAAAAAATAGATGAATGGAAAGAAAATACAAGTAAAGAAACATTAAATAAAATTTGTAATATACTAGAATGGAAATATAAGTACGAAGAAAGTACAAAAATAGAAGGAAAAGCATCTGTAAGTGGTATTGCAAAACAAAACAAAAAAGAAATAATGGAAATAACAGCTAAACCTAAATTTTTAGATGTTTCTAAAAAACTTTCTAAATCAGAAATTGGAACACTAATGCATTTAATTATGCAAAAATTAGACTTTAGTAAAGAATATAATGAAATATTGGTAAAAGATTTAATACAAGAATTAATTGCAATAAAAACTATTACAGAAAATGAAGCAAAATATATAGATATTAATAAAATCGTAAAATTTACAAATTCTAAAATTTACAAAGATGTAAAACAAGCAAAATATATTTATAAAGAAGAACCTTTCTATACATATTTAACAGCAGACGAAATATATGGAAATGGCTTGGATGAAAAAATATTAGTACAAGGTATAATAGATTTATATTATATAAATAAAAATGACGAAATTATATTAGTAGATTATAAAACAGATTATGTGAAAAGCGATAATGAACAAGAACTAATAGACAAATATAGAGCACAACTTAACATTTATAAGAAAGCATTAGAACAAGCGTTAAATAAAAAAGTAAAAGAAGTGTATTTATATTCTATATATTTAGATAAAGAAATTAAAGTTGTAGAGATATTGTAGGGGAGACTAGTAGTCGCCAGCACTTCGAAGGTTTTGCTTAAAAATTAATTTTTGAAAATGAAATCAATTTGCAAATCGACATAAAATATGTTATAATAAATTAGCATAATTTTTAGCATAATTCTTTTCTAGGAAAAGCAAGCTATAGTAAATTTAAAGGTCAGTTAAATTTTAGTTTGTGATGGCAGAAAAATTATGACTACGCATAAAAATTGCAGAAAGGAAGAAAAAAGTGATATGTTTATAAAAGTTAAAGCTGTAAGAGAACAACGCAACTTTGAAATCACCAAAATCGACGAAAAAATTATAAATACAGATACTATTGCTATGATGATGTGTCTTACTCAAATTGTGAAGTACGATTTTGAAGATGAAAAGACTGACGCAACGGAAGTAGAATTTAAAAACGGAAAACGACTTACTATAATAGGAAAAGTCGACTTGGATGAAAAATCTAATCTTATTATAACCGAATAACACATATCAAAAAAGCCGTAATTGGATACTGCATCTAATTACGGCTTTTTCTTTACAAAATTACCATAATATAGTATAATTATGTAGAATTAATTAAAAGGAGAAATATTATGGGAACAATGAAAAAGTTCAAAGCATATTTATTAGTGTTTTTAGGGTTATTTTTATTTGTGAGTATATTTACAAATTTAGCAATGAGAGAAAAAATTGTAAATATAACAAATCATGAAATAAAAATAACATCACCAAAAGTTATTATAACAGAAAGTAAAGCGTCATATTCTAGTGGTTATATAAAAGGAAATGTAACAAACGATACGGGAGAACATATAAAAGATAAATATTTGCAATTTGATTTTTATGATAAAGATGGTATATATATAGGAACAGAGAGTAAAGAAATAAAATATTTTAATGTAAATGAAACAGTAAATTTTGATATAAGCTATACAAGGCGAAATGTTAATAGAATAAAAATAGATTTTGTAGATGAAATTATAAAGCCTAAAAGTAAAATGTTAAGTGTTTTTGATATAAATATAGAAGATGAAGAGATGCAATTAGCAATACCTTTTGCTGTTATTTTAGGATTATATTTAATATTACCATAAATAAATTGAACGAATAGGGACAGACCCC
>JAZSCD010000036.1:0-4251 GCA_045602745.1 Clostridia bacterium
AAAAAGTAGCAACTTGTTGAGACTTTTTGGGACTGTCCTGAAATTCACGAAAACAGTATCAACATAGAGTTTGTAAAGATTGACGATTCAGGACAGTCCCCTTGTGTCCCTTTGGGACAAAAGAGGGACAGTCCCTAGAATCGTCCTACAAATTACAATTTATAAAAACAATCAAATAAACCAAAAAAATAATGAATTTTACTATACAAAACCAAAAATTAATTATATAATAAATGCGTATAAATGAAGTTAAGGGGAGATTATAATGAATTTAAAAGCTGTGCTAAATGGAATAGATGAACTAAAAGCAAAAGGTAACCTTGATATAGATGTTATAGGAATTGCACATGATTCAAGAAAAGTAAAAGAAGGATATATGTTTGTAGCAATAAAAGGATTTGAAACAGATGGGCATAAATATATAAAACAAGCAATAGAAAATGGAGCAAAAGTAATTCTTGTAGAAGATGTAAGTAGTATAAAAAAAAGTGACATATTAGAAACGACAACAATTGTTGTTGCGCCAAATACAAGAGAAGCTTTAGCAAAAAGTGCATGTAATTTTTATAATAATCCATCTTCAAAATTTAATTTAATAGGTATTACAGGGACCAAGGGAAAAACAACAACTACATTTATGTTAAAATCAATTTTAGAAAAACATGGTCAAAAAGTAGGATTAATTGGAACAGTTGCAAATTATATAGGAAATAAAAATTTAGGAGAAAGCTTGCGTACTACACCTGAAAGTTTAGAACTACAAGAGTTATTTGCAAAAATGGTAGAGGAAAAAGTTGATACAGTTGTTATGGAAGTTTCTTCTCAAAGTTTAAAACTTCATAGAGTTGATGGATGTGATTTTAAAATAGGAGTATTTACTAATTTTTCAGAAGATCATATTAGTACTAAGGAACATCCAGATATGGAAGATTATTTTAATTCTAAATTAAAGCTTTTTAGTATGTGCAAAAAAGGATTTATAAATTCTGATGATTTTGCAGTTGCAAAAGTAAAAAAACTAGTTAAAGATTGCAATATAAAAACATATGGAATAGATAACAGTAGTGATTTGCTAGCAAAAGATATAACAGTAACAAATCAAAGCGTAGATTTTAAGGTTAAAATAGGAACAAGAAATGAAAGAGTAAAAACAGGAATACCAGGAAGATTTAGTGTATATAATTCATTAGCAGCAATTAGTATTGCTGGAACATTTGGAGTAGATGCTGAAAAAATAAAAGAGGCTCTTTTAGAAGTTAAAGTGCCAGGAAGAAGCGAACTTGTACCAAATAAAAAAGAACTTACAATAATGATAGATTATGCTCATTCTCCAGAAAGCTTGCAAAATATACTATCAGCAGTAAAAAATTATACAAGAGGAAGAGTAATATGTTTATTTGGATGTGGAGGAGATAGAGATAGTTCTAAAAGACCTATAATGGGAGAAATATCAGGGAATACTGCAGATTTTACAGTTATAACATCAGATAATCCAAGAACAGAAAATCCAGAAAAAATAGTAAAACAAATAGAGGTAGGAACTAAAAAAACAAAGGGTAAATATATAGCAATAGTAGATAGAATAGAAGCTATAAAATATGCAATTGATATGGCAAATAAAAATGACATTATAGTATTAACTGGAAAAGGTCATGAAACATATCAAGAAATAAATGGAGAAAAACATCCATTTGATGAAAGAGAAATAATTAAGAAATTAATAAAATAAATTTGTAGGGGCAGGCCTTGTGTCTGCCCAAATGAAGAAAGAAATTGTAGGGGCGAGGTTCCACCCTCGCCCGATAGTGAATAGTGAAGAGTACAAAAACTCTTCGAGTTTTTGAAGGAGGAAAGAATCTTGTATTTCCAAACGAGGATATTATTTGTATCATTTATAGCAACAGTAATTATATCAATATTTGTAATACCGATTTTAAGAAGACTTAAAGTTGGCCAAATTGAAAGAGATGAAGGTCCTAAATCACACTTTAAAAAAAGAGGTACTCCAACAATGGGAGGAATAATAATAGCTCTTCGGAATTATTATAGGAACTATTGGAGGATATATTTATTATGCTTCAAGAGAACCAGAAACAGCAAAAAATATATTACCATTATTATTTATTACCATTGGTTTTGGAGTTATAGGTTTTATAGATGATTTTAAAAAACTTGTACTAAAAAATACTAAAGGATTAAAACCAGCATACAAAATGTTAGGACTTTTAATAATTTCGGTAACATATACATTATATTTAACAAAGGGTATACATTTAGGTACAGAAACATTTATACCTTTTGTTAAAAATTATGTTTTATTACCAATGAGCATATATATACCATTTGTTATATTTGTTATGCTTGGAACTACAAATGCAGTAAACTTAACAGATGGAATAGATGGGCTAAGTACTTCAGTTTCTGCAATTATAACAACAGCTTTAACAGTAGTTGCAATTATATTAGATGTAAAAGAAATTGTAGTATTTGGTAGTATTATAATTGGAGCATGTTTAGGATTTTTAATATTTAATTTAAATACTGCAAAAGTATTTATGGGAGATACAGGTTCATTACTACTACGGAGGAGTAATATCAGCTATGGCGTTATATTTAAAAATGCCATTAATATTAATAATTATAGCTGCTATACCAGTATTAGAAACGTTATCTGTAGTGGCGCAAGTTGCATATTTTAAGAAAACTGGTGGAAAGAGATTGCTTAAAATGGCACCTTTACATCACCATTTTGAATTATCTGGATGGAAAGAAAATAAAGTAGTTTCTGTATTTTGTGTTATAACATTACTATTATGTATTATTGCCTTATTTGCAATATGATAATTACAATATATAGAGGAATGTAGGGGCGACTAGTAGTCGCCCGCAAATATAAGTTTGAATAAAGAATAAATTATTAAGGAGAATAAAATGCCTAAAAAAACAAATAATTCATTTGATTTTATATTGTTTATAACTGTTTTACTATTATTAGCATTACGGTATTACTATGGTATTATCAGCAAGTTCCCCATCGGCGCTTGCAACTACAGGAAGTAGTTATACATATGTTTTAAAACAGGCTACTAGTGCAGCAATTGGAATTGTAACAATGCTTATATTATCTAAAATCGATTATAAAATATATGCTAGATTTTATAAAATTGCTTATGCAGGAGCACTAATAGTTTTATTGTTAGTGCTAGTACCAAGCTTGCGGAAGAACTGTAAATGGAGCAAGAAGATGGATTACTTTGCCAATTGTATCATCATTTCAACCATCAGAACTTACAAAAGTAGGATTAATTGTATTTTTTGCTGTTTTTCTTACAAAGCATAAAGATGAGCTTAAGAATATATGGAAAGGTTTTTTTAAACCATTCTTAATTTTGGCTCCTATAATTTTAGTACTATTAGGAGTTCAAACACATCTTAGTGCATCAGTAATTATAATTTTAGTTGTAGCTGTAATGATGATTGTTGCAGGTACTAGAATAGCTCATTTTGCAACTTTTGGAACAATCGGAGCTACAGGCTTAATTGGAGGTATGTTTGTACTTGCAAAGTGGTTTGGAATAGGAGGATTTAGATTAACAAGAATAACAGCATTTTTAAATCCATGGGCAGATGCACAGGATTCAGGTTGGCAAATCATACAAAGTTTATATGCTATAGGATCAGGAGGACTTTTTGGAGTAGGACTTCGGAGATAGTAAGCAAAAATATTTATATATTTCAGAACCACATAATGATTTTATATTTGCAGTACTTGCAGAAGAATTAGGATTTTTTGGTTGTGTTACAGTAATACTTTTGTTTTCAGTATTTATATGGAGAGGTATAGTAATTGCTATGAAAGCACCAGATATGTTTGGTAGCTTAATGGCTACTGGAATTACAGCTCTAATAGGACTTCAAGCAATTATTAATATCGCTGTTGTTACTTCATCAATGCCAGTAACAGGTATGGCACTTCCATTCTTTAGTTATGGTGGAACATCGCTAATAATATTATTGTGTGCGGTAGGGGTATTGTTAAATATTTCTAGACAGTCAAATAAGATATAGTATTAGAAAAATATAAATTGTAATTTGCATGAGGGAATTTCTAGGGACTGTCCCTAAAAAGTAGCAACTTGTTGAGACTTTTTGGGACTGTCCTGAAATTCACGAAAACAGTATCAACATAGAGTTTGTAAAGATTGACGATTCAGGACAGTCCCCTTGTGTCCCTTTGGGACAAAAGAGGGA
>JAZSCD010000037.1:0-3442 GCA_045602745.1 Clostridia bacterium
ACCACAAAAGTAAACTAACCTATATGTGTCTTTACCTCTTTTTTCTATACTCCCTGCCATAAATTCCTCCTTTCCGTGTGGGAGAGAGTACATCAATCTACAATTAGATTGAAATATAAAGATTGTATATATTAATTATACAAAGTTAAAAAACAAAAGTCTAACCAACAATTAATTTTTTGAATGAATAATATAAAAGTGTATGGTATTGTTTGGAATGTAAATGGAAAATATTGTCGAAAAAAGTAAGAACATAAATTGAAGAATGTGTTGCACAATATTTTGTAAGATATAAAATTTGCAAAATTATGTAAAATGTGATATTATATGTGGCGTAACAATATTTTGATTGTTGCCTTTGAAAATAAATTTTCGGAGGCACAGTCCTCCGAGTATTACAAGGAGGAAATCATAATGAACAAAAGCGAAATCGACTACTTAAAACGAGTAGTTAAGCGTACCTACAAATGGTACACAGGAGAAAGAACAGATGGAACTGCTACTATTGCAGATTTGGCAAAACTTTTTAAATTACCCTTAGATGAAGAGAATCTCGCAGATTATGAGATTAAATCTTTTGATAGCAAGATTCCTAGCATTGAAATTCTTTGCAAAAAAGATAATTCTACTTATTATGCAGAGTATTCAGCTAGTTCCGAACTTTTAAGTTATGGTAGTTGTGAAGAAAAGTTCATTAATCATATCATTAATTATTCAGATACGCATAAGAGAGAAACTACACATTCTCTCTGGTGGGACGAAATTTATTATGATAGGTTTTCAATAAAGATTAATGACAAACTGACTTTACAGCTTAATCGCTATGGACCGAACCCCTATAGTGTATTTTCACCTGCGTTTATTCAAACGAGCATTTCACTTTATAATAGTGATAGTAAAAATTTAGGAAATATAGATTATTCTATTAGATGTCCTGAATCTGATGCTTATGAATTTGAAATGGAAACAATAGGGTGGAATCACGAATACTGGTATAAACTGAATAACGGAATGATTTATGCACTTGAAGAAAATTCAGATAAGATACATGCAGTGATATTTGCTGAAAATGTATTTAAAGGTATTGATGAATATCTTCCCTTAAATTATCCCATTGAAAGTGATTTAAAAGCTGAAAATGAGATATTGACCAATGATCAGGTATATTCAGTAATTAATCTTTATGGTCCAACTTACACGCGTGTTCATATTTTCAAAGAATGCAAAATTTTTAAGGTTAAATATTCTACAAGGAAATCTTGGGAAGACCTCACTGAAGAAAAATATGAATATTTGATTCCTGTTTTGAATTCTTGTAATCCGATTGATTATATGGAATGCGAGTATCTTGCAAATGAGATTAAAAAGTATATCAGTAATCCGGAAGTAGCAACATTGGTTTGTGAAAAGCTTCATGAAATTAAGGTTAGACTTATGATAAGCAAAGGTTTGGAAAAGAAAGAAGAAACGGTTTTGTCTATTGAAAAATATATGAAACTGTCTTTTGAAGAAGCAATAAAACTTTTTGTTGAAAATAAGGATAAAATCTTTGAAGAAATTATGAAAAAGTTTAGCTAAAAACCATCAAATGAGAAACAGAGAAAATCCCTAGTGGATCTTCTCTGCTTTCTTTTTTGATTGAATTGATTTTTGGTAATTACGATTATTCTTTAATTTTGAATTCATCAAGCCAATTTTTATATTTCTTTTTGGATATAACACCATCTATATAATTTTGCCTCATTTCATGACCTTCTTTTCTAAAACGTTCATATAACTCTATATATTTTTGATTGAAATTAGGATCATTTTCGGCTTCATGTGATTTACTACAAAGATATTGTTGTAAATATCTATGCCTTTGTAAAAGGTCATCGCCTTTTGTTTTTATATTGAGTGCTTTTTCTGGTCCAATTTGTTTACAAGTTCTTTTTCCTTTAAATATCGAATCACAATATTTAGTTTCGTGAGAAGTTGATGGCATAAAATATTTTTTGCAGTTTTGACATACTTGAATATGTATTTTTTTCTTAATACTTGAAAACTCTCTAAATGTTATAAACAAAATATCATAAAACATTTTAGAAGAAAAACTGTATGGTATATTTTCTATAATAAATTTTCTATTTTTATCTGTAAAAAACTTTCTTAAATTAAAATTCACTTTTAGGAATAGAGTAGTACTAGCAATATTTTCAAGAGATAAAGAATAGGTTTCTTTTTTATTAGAATTTAAAATCATTTCTTTCTTTAATTTATCTTCTTCTTTTTTACCAGTGACTTCTCGAGCAAGTAATTTGAAATATTCTAAATTACTTACAGCTGTATACATTTTTTGATAATATAATAACTCTTGCCTAAACTTATCATAAATTTCATCAAAGTAATAATCTATTTCTTCTTGAGATAGAATAATTTCAAAATGTACTTTAGTAATATCCGTTGGTAAAATATAATCACCATGAATATTACTTTCAAAATATATGTTTTTGTTTAATCTAACTAATAAATTAACATACAAATATTCAAAAATAAAATCTTTGCAAGTTTCTTTTGTTTTAAAATTAGTATTTAGAAATGCAAGTAGAAAAGTTCCAAGATTTTCAGGTACTGGTTTTTTGCTTTCAAAAATATAATATTTTTCTTTTTTGCCTTTAGCAAGTGTGCCTTTATATTCATTAAGTTTATATTTTATAAAATACTCTTGAAATCCTTTAGTATCAAATGCTATTTGTAATTCTTCCATAACATATTACCTCATACAATTTGAAATTTATTAAATGATTGTATGGTAATTATATAAAAAATAAGAGGAAAAATCAAGATAGGGTAATATGCATAAAAATAGATTAGCTATGTAAAAGCTAATCTATGGATTGAAATTTATTTATAAATCAATTTTTAACAATAAAATAGCCAGTTTCAAATATATTATCTATCTGACAGTTATTATCTATTAGATGTTGTATTACTGCTCCTGCAACTGCTGATAATAATATTTTTGCAGTTTCTGATAAATTGTTAATCATTTCAATTTGTTCTGCAGCCATTTTATTAAGCATAAACTTCTTTCCTTTTAATTCTCCAAAATATTCTGATAAAGCCCATTCAATCTTATAATTTTTATTTTCTACAATTATTTCTATAATTTGCGACATACGATTCTCCTTTACAAATTATTATTTATCTTTGCCTAATAATACCATAAAATTAATAAATCTTCAATTAAATACCATACAAATCATATAAATAACATCAAAATTCTAATTGTTGGCTAGTAAAAAACAAAACATACAATTAAAATTATAATTAGTAATTGTAATTCAAACAATTACTAGAAAGGTAGGTGAGTATATGGAACTTGAAAAAGTAACAAGAACAACTCTAACAATGAAAGAGACAGCAGAGTATTTAGGAGTATCATACTGGTTAGTTACACAGC
>JAZSCD010000038.1:0-9445 GCA_045602745.1 Clostridia bacterium
CCAAAGGGATACAAGGGGACTGTCCTGAATCGTCAATCTTTACAAACTCTATGTTGATACTATTTTCGTGAATTTCAGGACAGTCCCAAAAACTCTCAACAAGTTGCTACTTTTTAGGGACAGTCCCTAGAATTTCACTCATATAAATTACAATTTAATGCTCATAACAAATTTTTGAGCGAAAACAAATTTATCTAAAATAAAATTGAGAGGAGATTTAATCTTGAAAAAATATATTATTTGGATACTTATAGTTCTATTAATAGCTGGAGGAATTGTTGCATATACGTTATTAAATGGTAATAATAAAGAAGAAAGTGCAGAATTAACTACTATAAATTTAAACGAGGTTACTCGTTCAGTTTTTTATGCGCCACAATATGTTGCAATTGCTAATGGATATTTTGAAGAGGAAGGATTAAATATAGAAATTACAACAGGTCAAGGCGCAGATAAGGTAATGACAGCAGTTCTTGCTGACCAAAGTGATATAGGTTTTGCACGGGCCAGAAGCTGCTATTTATGTGTATAATGAAGGAAAAGAAGATTATATAGAAGTATTTGCACAAATGACTAAAAGAGACGGTTCGTTTTTAGTAAGTAGAACTGAAAATGATAATTTTAAATGGACAGATGTAAAAGGATCTACAATAATTCCTGGTAGAAAAGGTGGAGTACCTTACATGACATTTGAATATGTTTTAAAACAAAATGGAATAGACACAAAAAACGATGTTGTTTTAGATGACAGTATAAAATTTGACCTTATGGCAGGAGCATTTGCAGGAGGAACAGCAGAATATGTAACACTATTTGAACCAACTGCATCCATGACAGAAGCTCAAGGGAAAGGTTATATAGTTGCGTCTGTAGGTGAAGCTGCTGGTGAAATACCATATACAGCATATTTTGCTAAAAAAAGTTATATAGACAGTAACCCTAAGATAGTTCAAGGATTTACAAATGCAGTTTACAAAGGAGAAACTTGGGTAAAAGAACATACAGCAAAAGAAATTGCAGAAAAGATACAAAGTTTTTTCCCAGATACAGATTTAGATATACTGACTGAATCAATACAAAGCTATAAAGATATAGATGCATGGAATGAAACACCAGTACTAGAGGAAGAAGCTTTTGATAGATTACAAACAGTAATGCAAGAAGCGGGAGAATTATCTAAAAAAGCACCTTATGAAATAATAGTAAATAACGAATTTGCAAAAAAAACAATTAATAAGTGATTCTAGTGACAGTCTCTCTTTTGTTTAAAGACAAAAGGGGACTGTCCTGAATCACTATATATAAACTAATTACAAATGTTATATAAAAGCGGGCGATTAAAATAGCCCCTACATTTACTCTACATTTTTATGTTTTGGTCTGACCGGTAACAAACAATACCCAATTTCAAAAATTTGCTTTTTTCAAAATCTTGAATTCAATCCAAAAATCCTATATAATCAAAATAGGAGTGTGATTTTATGTTAGAGCAAGCGAAAATAAATTGCCATAGTTCAATAAAAATAGTAAATGAAAAAATCATATATATAGATCCATTTAGAATAAATGAAGTACCACACGATGCAGATTTTATATTTATTACCCACTCACATTATGATCACTTTTCAACACAAGATATTTTAAAGGTTGTTAAAATAAATACTATATTTGTTTCAGTGCAAGACACTAAGTCAAGTTTAGAACTTATGGGAATACCAGAAGAACAAATAATAATAGTAGAACCAAATAATAAATATGAAGTACAAGATATAAAAATTGAAACACTTTATTCATACAATATAAATAAAAAATTTCATACAAAAGAAAACAAGTGGGTAGGATATATAATAGAATTAAATAAAACTAAATATTACATAGCAGGAGATACGGATAATATAGAAGAAATCCAAAATACAAAGTGTGATGTAGCTTTTATTCCTATTGGAGGAACATATACAATGAATGCAAAAGAAGCGGCAGAACTTGCAAATAAAATAGATACAAGAATTGTTGTTCCAACACATTATGGAGAACTTGTTGGAACAGAAAAAGATTTAAATGACTTTATAGAGCTAACAAATAAGCAAATAGAAGTACTAATTAAATAATGGTATTAAAATTTAGAAATGTAAAGAAAGGTGATAACAATGGAGTATAGATATAAACCACTAATCCCTAGTAAATATAAAAAATAAGCATATAAATTCGCAAAAAATGTAATAAAAAAGTAATATATATAACTAAAAACTACAAGAATAAGCTTGCGTAAATAAAAACAAGTCTTTAAAGCAAATAGCATTTTTATAAGACTTGCTTTTATTTTTATTTCAATTATAATTTAAATTACAAAATTGTAAATTTATATGAGGTGAAAATTATATGAAGGTGAATAAGACCAATCTTATTTTAGCATGTATAATTGTTTTTATTATTTCGGTATTAACATTTTTTCTACAAAATACTATAAGTAATGAAAGCAAATTGTTTGTGTCTAAAAAAAGTAATGAAATTAAAGCAGAATATGAGAGTCAAGGATTTAAAACAGTAAAATTTAAAGATGAAAAAATGGCAAAATCTGTTTATGGTGCATTACCAGCAGAGGCTTTTCCAGAAAATTACGAATATTTATCAGGTTTAGAGTTACCAATTTTAGAAACAGTTTTAACAGAAAAAACAGAATTAACATTACGTAATGCTAAAGAGAGTGATAAGATTACAAATATAGAAGGAATAGAAAATTTTAGGAATTTAACAAGTTTAAAATTAGCTGAAAATTTAATTACAGATATTTCACCAATTCAATATTTAACAAAATTAACTTCTTTAGATTTAAATGGAAATAAAAATATTTCAGATATATCATACTTACAAAACAATACTGAATTACAAATACTTAATTTAGAAGGTAATAAAATTGATAACTTAGAGGCAATTTCAAAACTATATAAATTGACAACACTAAAAATAGGAAGTAATCAAATAACATCATCAGATATTGAAGATATAAGCAATCTTAGTAATCTTACAGTGTTAGATGCAAATAATAATGAAATAGAAGATATACTTCCAATATTACAGTTATTAAATTTAACAGAACTTAATCTAAATAGTAATAAGATACAAAATTTAGAAGGAATTTCAAAATTAAGGAAACTTGAGAAATTAAATTTGGGAGATAATAGATTAAAAAAATCTCAAGTTAAATATATATTTGAAGGAATTAAAGTTAAATATTTTAAAGATGCAGATGATAAAATGATTATAGTAGCTGAGTATGATGAAAAACTTGAGAACTATGTGAAAAATGAAAATTATAATGAAGCAGATAAATCAAATTATAAAAATACTACTATAGCTAGACTAAATAATTTATATTATCTAAATGTTGAATTAAATAATATGACAGACTTATTTATAGATACTAATATCCAATATATGAAAAATTTAAAAGAAGTATATGCTCAATCTAATGAAATTAGTGAACTTACAAATATTTATAGATTAGAAAATTTAGAAGTACTAAATTTGAACAATAATAATATTGAAAATATAAGTCCAATATTTAAAACATATAAGAATGATGATGAAATCTATATATTATATTTACAAAAATTTACTAGCATTAGCTTAGATGATAATGATATAGAATATATATATGTAGATAAAAAAGAAGGAGATATAGAAGTAAGATATAGTTTTGCAAACTTTAAGAATTTAAATTCATTAAATTTATCAAGAAATCGTATATATAATATTTCTACAATAGCATATAAAAAATTTAATTCAATTCAATTATTTGAGCAAGATATTAACATAAGTTTAATGAAAAGAGAGTTAGATGATGACTTCCAAGAATTAATATTACCAGAAATATTTTTATATACATTGGAAAAAGACAGTAATGTATATTCAACAAATGAATTTTCATATACTAATTGTTCTAAAACAAGTGAAGATGAAAAAATTACAGATAGAAGTATAGCTTTTGTTGATTCAAACTATTTAGCTACAACAAAGGATCCTGCGACAAATAAAAGTATAAATGCAACAGTAAGAATAAATGGTGGCTTTGCTGATGGAACAGTTTTAACTATAAAACCAACTTCAACAACTACTACAGAAGGTGGTTTAGAAACAATAACTTTTACAGATAGCAATTTATATAAAGCAGTTAAAGAGAATTTATTTAAATATACGAGCGATAAAAAAATTTTAGATGAGCTATGGGGTTATTATGATAAGTATAATATTATAAATATATATTATAAAGATAAGGCTTTAAAAGATTTTAAAGAGTTAGATGCTTCAAATAGAAATATAGAAAATGTTGATGGAATAAAAAGATTAACAGCATTAACAAAAATAAATATTTCTAATAATAAAATAACAGATATTAGTGAAATAGCATTATTACCTAATATTACAAAATTAAATATAGGAGCAAATAAAATAGAAAATATTTTGAATTTTAATTATGTATTAGGTGTTGCTAATAGAATAAATAAACAACAAAAAGAGACAAGCAAGTTAGCATGTTATAAGAGTATTCAAGAATTAAGTGCATATACAAATAATATTGATAATTTTAATTCAATAAAAAATTGTACAGAACTTACTAATTTAAACTTAATGGAGAATAAAATTACAGATATAACAACTTTAAGCAATTTAAAAAATTTACAAATTTTAAATTTAACTGACAATTATATTGATAATATTGAAGTAATAAAGAATTTTGAAAAATTAGAAGAACTAAGCCTAGGAAATAACCATGGAAAAATTGGGGATGAAGATTTAGGCCAATTATTAAATTTACCATTATTGACAAAATTAGAATTACAAAGTAATTACTTAAAAGATATAAGTAGTTTGAATTCAATTACTTCATTAAGAACATTAATATTAAATGATAATTTAATTGAGGATATAAATTTAATTAAAAATTTAACAAGATTAGGAAATTTGGATTTAGGTCAGAATAAGATATCTGATTTAACGGGAATCAATAGATTTACACAATTAACAAGATTAATACTTAAAAAGAATAGAATAAAGGATGATACAAAGTTATCTACTTTAACATCGTTAGTAACATTAGATATATCATATAATAAACTTGAAGATATTTCTACAATAGAAATATTAGATAAAACATATAACTTAGATGAAATAATATTAAATGATCAAATAATAACAATTGAACTTACAGAAGAACAAACAAAAGGTATGCAAGAAATAGAACTACCAGAATTATTTGCAAAATCGTTAGAAACAGACAATTTAGTATTTACAACAAAAGATTTTAAAACTAATAATTGTGCGGTAGATACAGACAGAAAACTAATTACATTATCTGAACTGGGAACTAAAATTGCTTGGGTAAATATAGAACAAGGTTTGGCACAAGATTCAAAAGTAGTAATTTCTGAGCCCCTAAAAGGTAGAATAAGTTATTCAACAGAAGAAAAAACAAAAGATAATGTACAAGCAACAGTAACATTTAATAGAGCATCAGTTTCTGTAAATAATAATGATGGAAAAACAACATATATATTCACAGAAAACGGTGAATTTACATTTGAATTTGAAGATGATTATGGATTTATAGGAACAGTAACAGCTAAAGTAGATTGGATAGACAATAGAGGTCCTAATGCAACAGTAACATTAGATAAAACAGCAATAACAAAAGAAAGTGTAATAGCTACAATAACAACAGATGAAGAATGTAAAGAGGTAAAAGGGTGGAATATTTCAGAAGATAAGAAAATATTAACAAAAATCTATACAGAAAATGCAAATGAAAAAATTAGTTTAGAAGATGAATTAGGAAACAAAACTGAAATAGATGTAATAATTACAAATATTGATAAAGTAGTTCCAAAAATTGAAGGGGTAGAAGAAGGTAAAACCTATAAACAAAGTGTAAAACCTATAATAACAGAAGCTAATTTGGATACAATAGTATTAACAAAAGACAAAGTAAAGGTAGAAAATTATAAAAATAATGATATAATTAGTAGTAAAGGACAATATAAATTAACAGTAACAGACAAAGCAGGAAACAAAATAGAAGTAAGCTTTACAGTTGAAATAGATAGCCAAAGTGATACATTAGAAATTGGTTTAAAACAGAATTCAACATACGAAATAGACCAAGAAGAAAAATATATAAAAAATATAAATCCAAACACAACAATTCAAACAGCAATAAACAACATAGAAACAAATGGAGAAATAAAAGTATATAAAGAAACAACAGAGATAACAAACAAAGAAACAAAAATAGGAACAGGAATGACAATAAAAGTAAGCAAAGGAACAGAAGAAAGGATATATACAGTAATAGTAAAAGGAGATTGCAACGGAAGCGGAACAACAAATGTAGCAGACTTAACAAAATTAATGATGAGTAGAGCAGAAAGTTTAGCAACCAATAAAGACGAAAGTAAAATACTAAAAGGGATATATGAAATAGCAGTGGACTTAAATGAAGATGGAAAAATAAGTATAGGGGATATAACAAAATTATCTATATTTATTGCAGAAAATAAATAGAAGATATATAATAAAATAAAAAAAGATAAGGAGAATTAAAAAATGAAAAGAATAATAAGTGCATTAATAGTAATTATGATTATATTAAGTCTTACTACAATTTCTATGGCAGCAGAAGTAAGTGTTAGTTTAAAGCCGGAAAAAGAAAAAGTAGAACCAGGCGCAGAAATAAAGGTAAGTTTAATAGTAAATAATTTTACAAGAACAGGAACACAAAAGGCAATAGAAGCAAAAGTAGAATATGACAATACAAAATTGGAGTATAAAGGTATAAGTTGGAGCAACGGATGGACAGGAAGCCTTTCAGAAGATGAAACAGGGGTAGTAGCAAACAAATCATCAGAAGTAAAAGAAAGTGAAGTAATAGCAGAAATAACATATTTAGTAAAAGCAGAAGAAGGTAAAGCAGAAATAAAAGCAAGTCAAATATTAACATCAGCAGATGGAGACGAAGTAGAAGCAAGTGATACAAAAACAGAAATAGAAATAGTAAAGGAAGCATCAGTAACAGAAAAGACATTAAGTAGTATAAAAATAACTAAAGATCCAACAAAAACAGTGTACATAGAAGGTGAAAAATTTGATAAAGCAGGAATGGAAATAACAGCAGAATATAGTGATGGAACTAGTAAAGTAATAACAAATTATACATGCGAGCCAACAGAAACATTAAAATTAACAGATAAAATAATAACAATAAAATATACAGAGAATGGAACAACAAAAACAGTAGAACAAAAAATTAAAGTTCAAGAAGATGAGGCTGGAGAAAATGATGACCAATCAGAAAAAAAACTAACAAGTATAGAAATAACTAAAGCTCCAACAAAAACAGAATACAAAAAAGATGAAAAATTTGACAAAACAGGAATGGAAGTAAAAGCAAAATATAGTGATGGAAGCAGCAAAGTAATAACAGATTACATATATACACCAACAGAAAAATTAAAAGTAACAGATAAAGTAGTAACAATAAAATATACAGAAAATGGAGTAACAAAAACAGTAGAACAAAAAATTAAAGTTCAAGAAAAAGCAAATGGTACAGGAAACCCTGACAATACAGTTTCAGATAAAGAGTATCCAGATACAGGTATAGATATGCTAATTATTCCAATCGTATGTATAGTAATGATAGGTGTAGTTTCATATATTAGATATAGAAAATATAAGAATATTTAAGTAAAAAAATAAGAGATACTTCATTTAAAATGAAGTATCTCTTATTTTTTATTCGCTAACAAAAACATCTTTACCTGCACCGCATATAGGACATACCCAGTTATCTGGCAATTCATTAAAACTTACTGTTTCTTTGTCTTCATCATAAACAAATCCACAAATATTACATGTATATTTCATATTATCATCATCCCTTCAAAAAATAATATTGTAATTATAATAATATAATAAAAATTAAAAGTCAATTAATTATATACATATTAACAAAAAATATGATAAAATAAATAAAACAATAAAGGAGGTATTCTATATGAAAATAGGATTAGCATTGTCAGGCGGTGGAGTAAGAGGCGCAGCCCATATAGGAGCAATAAAAGCATTACAGGAAAATGGAATAAAAATAGATGCTGTGGCAGGAACATCTGCGGGAAGTATAGTTGCAGCTCTTTTAGGAATGGGATATAATACAGATGAAATGATAAAATTATTTGATTTTTTTTCTAAATCTGTTATGGCAATTTCTCCTAAATATGTATTTAATGGAATAAAAGAAAAAAGAGGAATACAAATAGGAGGATTAACAACAAGTTATAATATAGAGACTGCAATTGATGAAACGGCAAAACTAAAGAATATAAAAAATATAGAAGATATAAAAATTCCAATATGTATTCCAGCAACAGATTTAATAACAGATAAAGAAATAGTATTTACTAATTGCAAGGAACTTCAAGGCAAAGAATATATACATAATATAGAAATAGCAAAGGCAGTAAGAGCAAGTTCTACATTTCCAGGAATGTATGCTCCATTTGAGTATGAAAAATATCAATTTGTAGATGGAGGAATTTTCGATAATCTTCCAGTCGGTGAAGTGAAAAAAATGGATGTAGATAAAATAATTGCAATAAAATTTAAATTAAAATCTCCAAGAAAACAGAAAACAATATATAATATTGCAATGCAGGCATTAGATTTAATGACTGAAAATTTAATAAGAGAATCAGTAAAAAACAGTGATTATGTAATAGAAATAGATTTAAGAGATGTAAAACCGTTTAGTATAGGGAAACTAGAATTTTGCTATAAAGAAGGTTATATGCAAACAATAGACAAAATAAATGAATTAAAAAAACTATTAAATATAATATAGTAAAATAAGAGAATTGAAAAGGAGTATATGTGTAGTAATGCATATGCTCTTTTTTGTGTAGCAATATATTTAAACAGATAAAATCAATAAAAATGTCATATAAATGTAATTTTAGAGATAAAAACTTGAAAATTGTATTTCCGTATATAAGAAGAAAAATAGATTAAAACCTATAAAAAAACTTTATTGACAATGGATGCAAAAAATGCAAAAATTATAATATATAACTATAATTATATATAGGAGGAATTAGCATGTTTAATAATAGAATTAATGGAGAAAAAGGAAGAGTAGCAATGAAATTATTAGCCACAGTGTTAGTTATAACATTAACATTTGCTAATTTTGCTTTAATTGGAACATATATGTTGGAATCAATAGCAATAGAAAGTACATTAGGAGAACAAAACGCAAGCACAAATAATGAAAATGTTAAATTTAATGTATATTTGGATCAAAACAACATAAATGCAAGAGAAGTAAGCAAAGACATAAATGCAGAGGATTTGAATTTATATGTTTCAGTTTCAGTAACCGGAAATGGAAAACTAG
>JAZSCD010000039.1:0-2499 GCA_045602745.1 Clostridia bacterium
AACTATATATATATTCCTATTATCTTTTTTATCTATAAGTTCTTTAGGTATTCCCCTTCTTATTAATGCCTGTTTTAAATCTGTCTTCTCATCTTCTTCCATCGTTTCAGATTTTGCTCTTAATATTCCAAGTTCACTTACATTTTTATCTGCACTTGTTAATAATAATTGATCTACATCTATTTTTCCATGAATCATACTAGTATAATTACAATTACAACCATATTTACTATTTATTGCAAAATTTATTATTGTTCCATATACTTCTTGTTCATTTAACCCTTTACTCTCTAATTTTTTTACTAAATTTATCAATACTATGCTTGTACCTTTATTTAGTTCTGCTGGTGATAATACTGATTGTATTATTAGTCTCTTTTCTTCGTCTTCTAAATTCCTTCCTATTACTCCTTCCCAATTATATCTTTCTATCATTTCTTTTGCTATGTACACATTTTCTATAGTTTTTCTTATTAAAAATTCATTTGATATTCCTAATTGAACTAATGATTGTATTATTCTTTCTTGTTCTTTTTTATCTACTGTTTCTGACATTGCTTCTAATATTGAAATATTACTTACTTTTTTATCTTCTTTAGTAAATTGTATTTTATCTACATTAACTTTTCCACTTAAAATACTCGTATAATCATATTTTATTCTGTTTTTTAGTCCTCCATTTATTGCTAAATTTATTATTATTCCATATATTTCTTGTTCATTATTTCCTTTCATCTCTATTTTTTGAATTAAAGTAATTAAAAATGCAGTTCTATCTTTATTTAACCAACTATTCCACATTATCTTTTTTATTATTGCAATTTTTTCTTCTGTTTTTAAAGTTCTTCCTATCGTTCTTTTCCAATCATAATTTTCAACTATTGTTTTTGCTACATATAAATTTTGAATATCCTTCCCTTCTAAAAACTCTTTTGATATTCCCATCTGGATTAACGATTTTACTAATTCATCTTCGTCCATTGTTTTTGAATTAGCCTTTAAAATTGTAGAATTTTTTACTACTTTATGTTCTTCTGTTAATTCTAATTCATCTACTCCTAATGTTCCATCTCTTAAATGTGTATAACTATATTGTTTTGTTTTATCTAATGTTCCGTTTATTCCTAAATTCATTATTATAGCATATATTTCTTGCTGACTTATTTGTTTTTCTTCTAATTTCTGGATTAAAGTTATTAATAAATAATTATTATTAAATGAATATATTATTGACTTTTTTTCTTCATCCTTTATAGGCCTTCCTATTATCTTTTCCCAATTATATTTATTTACTATTTCATTTAATATATATAAATTTCTAATATCACTTTTTTCTATATAATCTTCAGATACTCCCATTTTTTTAAGCGATGCTTTTAATATTTCTTTTTCTTCTTCATTCATTGTTTCTGATAAAGCTCTCATTATTGTAATTTCACTTACTCTAGCATCTTCTTCAGAAAAATCCATATTATCTATTTTTATTACACCATTAATCATATTAGAATAAGTCTTATTATTTACTGATTCATTTATTCCAAGATTTGCTATTACTCCATAAATATCATTTTGTGTTAATCCTCTCATTTGTAATTTTCTTATTAAACATGTTAAATAGGAAGTACCTTCTTTATTTAATTTATAATTATCTAGTATAGATTGTATTACTGCACCTTTTTCTCGATGTTCTAAATTTCTTCCTAATACTTTTTTCCAATCACAATTTTCAACAATTCTTTTTGCAGTATATACATTTACCATATCCTTTGAATCTATAAATTCTTCTGTTATTCCTAATTTTATTAGTGATTGTTTTAATTTTTCAATTGCTTTACCTCTTTCCATTAATATGTCCAATGTTAAAGGTTCTACTACTGTTTGCAAACTATTTGCATTTTCTATTAATCTTTCGCTTTGTTCTCTTTGCGATAATTTTAGTAAACTTTTATATCTATTTTTTTCTTTATTATTATATATTGCTAAATTAATAATTATTGCAAAAATTTCTTGTTGGCTTAATTTGCTTCCATCAATTTCTATTTGTTGTAGTGTGTTATATAATCTCTCTAATTCACCTTCTTTAACACCATTTGTAATTATTTTTGCTAAAACACTTTTTTCCTCTTTAGTTAGAGCACCTCTTACTTTTTTCCAATCATATCTTTCTACTATTGCTTCTGATATATATTTTATTTTTTTGTGTTTATGTTTATATTGCTCTATTCTTTTGTTCTCTTTTCTAGTTTTTATTAATAATTCTTGTAAAACTCTTGAATTAACTCCATTATTAAATATATCTTCTAATTGAACTATAGAAAAACTTGAAATTCTATTTAAAATTTTTATAACAGTTTCATCATCTAAATCTTTTCCGCTTTCAGATACTATTATATTTACACTATTAGTAATTTGATTTCCTCTACCACTTTGCTTTATTGCAAACTCTGGATTCAAGCAATATGTATCTTTAAATATATATTCTATATCTTCTTCTGGAAT
>JAZSCD010000040.1:0-9477 GCA_045602745.1 Clostridia bacterium
GAAAAATAGTAGACAAAAGCTAGAAGAAATATATAAGATGGACATAGAAGAAATAATTGCAAATGCGAGATATGATTACATAGTCAGAATAAAAAATAAATCAACTACAATAAAACCAGTAAAACAAAGTATGTCAGATAAATTAGATAAAATATTTTTAAATAAACTTATTGCATTTCCAATATTTATGGTCATCATGTTTTTAGTATATTATTTATCAGTGGGTGTAGTTGGAAGCTTTACAGTTGATTGGGTAGCAGGAATAGTAGAAAACTTTGGAACTTTGGTAGAACAAGGACTAACAAATTTTGGAGCGTCAGATTGGTCTACAAGTTTAGTGGTTGATGGAATAATAGCAGGTGTTGGAGCAGTACTTGGATTTGTGCCACAATTGATAATTTTATTTCTATGTATATCAATACTAGAAACAACAGGATATATGTCAAGAGTTACATTTTTATTAGACAAGTTATTTAAAAGATTTGGATTAAGTGGAGAAAGTTTAGTACCGTTTATAGTAGGGCTTCGGATGCAGTGTGCCTGCAATAATGGCAACAAGAATAATAAAAGATAGCAAAGAAAGAGACTTATCTATAATGCTTACACCATTTATTCCATGTAGTGCAAAACTACCAATAATAGCAATGTTTACAGGCTATTTCTTCGCAGATAATTCAGGAATTGTATCAGCATCACTGTACTTTTTTGCAATTGCAATAATACTAATATCAGCAATAATAATAAAAAAATTATTTATGAAAAACAGTGGTTCAGCATTTATATCAGAACTACCAGAATATAAATTGCCAAGTGTAAAATATATAGCAAGAGATGTATTTGATAAAGTAAAAGAATTTATAGCAAGAGCAGGGACAATTATATTGTTCTGTTCAGTAACAATTTGGTTTTTACTATCATTTTCTTGGAAATTAGAATATGGAATTGAAATAGAAAACAGTATATTAGCAGGTATAGGAAATTTAGTTTCTTGGATATTCTATCCAATACTTGGAACATTTAGCTGGGAAGCAGCAGTGTCTGCAATACAGGGATTAGTTGCAAAAGAACAAGTAATATCATCAATGAGCATAATAGCAGGATTTACTGAGGGAATAGAAGAGGGGACAATGATATTCAAATCAGCAGCTTTTAATTTCTTCACACCAGTAAGTAGCTATGCATATATGGTATTTAACCTATTTAGTGCACCATGTTTTGGAGCAATAGGAGCAATGAGAAGAGAACTAGGAACCACAAAAAAAATGTTAAAAGCAATAGCATTTCAAACAGTTTTGGCATGGATACTTGCAAGCCTGGTATTCAATGTGGGAACATTTGTTAGACGATTCTAGTGACTGTCCCTCTTTTGTCCCAAAGGGACACAAGGGGACTGTCCTGAATCGTTCTGGAAATTATAAAAACAATGTATTTTTACAAATTGTAGGGGGTGGACGACCCTGTACGCCCGAAAAATATGACGGGGCGACAGAGTCGTCGCCCCCCTACACGTTTGCAATAAATTTAACAAATAAAAGGAGAGATTTTATGAATTTAATAGATTGTATTATTCTAGTAATAGTGCTAGTAACATTAGGTTTAATAGCGTATAATAATTTTATTAAAAAAGATAAAGATGTGTGTTCAAAATGTGCATATAGAAGAGATAATTGCAATTGTGGTAAGAAGAAGTAATAAATAAAAAAGTTATTTACTTTAGATTAATAATAATATAAAATAATGCAATGTATGGGTCGATGACCTTAATCGACCCATACTTAAAAAATAAAAAAAGTGAGGTAAACAATGGATAAGATAATAGGAATTATATCAAAAGAACTAGAAGTAAAAGAGTATCAAGTTCAAAACACCATAAATTTAATAGACGATGGAAATACTATTCCATTTATAGCACGTTATAGAAAAGAGGCAACAGGAGGACTTAGTGATGAAACTTTAAGAACTTTAGGAGAAAGACTTACATATTTAAGAAATCTTGAAAAAAGAAAAGAAGAAGTAACAAATAGCATAGAAGAACAAGGTAAATTAACAGATGAATTAAAGATTCAAATTGAAAAAGCAATTACACTTGCAGAAGTTGAAGATATATACAGACCATATAAACAAAAGAAAAGAACAAGAGCAACAATTGCAAAAGAAAAAGGTTTAGAACCACTAGCAACAATTATATATTTGCAAACAGACAAAAGAACCATAGAAGAAATTGCAGCAGAGTTTATTAATGAAGAAAAAGAAGTTCTAACAGTTGAAGATGCAATAAATGGAGCAACAGATATAATTGCAGAAAATATTTCAGATGTAGCAGAATATAGAAAAAGAATAAAATCAATGTGTTATAGAGAAGGAATTATAAAAACAAAGGCTACAAATGAAGAAGAAAAATCAAGCTATGAAATGTACTATGATTTTTCAGAAGGAATAAATAGAATTCCAAGTCATAGAATTCTTGCTATAAATAGAGGGGAAAAAGAAAAATTCCTTAAAGTAAAATTAGAAAAACCAGATGAGAAAATAATAGAATATATATCTAGAGATGTAATAAAAGGAAACACTGCTTTTACAGATATTTTAAATACTGCAATAGAGGATAGCTATAAAAGACTAATTGAGCCATCTATAGAAAGAGAAATTAGAAGTGATTTAACAGAAAAAGCAGAAGAAAAAGCAATAAAAGTATTTGGACAAAATGCAAAACAATTACTACTTGGAAGCCCAATAAAAGGTCAAACAGTTATAGGGTTCGACCCCGCTTATAGAACAGGATGTAAAATAGCTGTAATTGATGAAACAGGTAAAGTTTTAGATACAAATACTATTTATCCAACAGCACCACAAAATGATGTAGAAGGAAGCAAAAAAGTATTAGTAAATTTAATAAACAAATATGATGTAGATATGATTGCAATAGGAAATGGAACAGCATCAAGAGAATCAGAAATGTTTGTTGCAGATATTATAAAAGAAGTAGAAAAACAAATTCATTATGCAATAGTAAGTGAAGCAGGAGCTTCTGTATATTCTGCATCAAAACTTGCAACAGAAGAGTATCCAGATATAAATGTATCTTTAAGAGGAGCAATATCTATTGCAAGAAGATTACAAGACCCACTTGCAGAACTTGTAAAAATAGACCCAAAAGCAATAGGTGTGGGTCAATATCAACATGATGTTAATCAAAGGAGATTAGCAGAAAGTTTAGAAGGAGTGGTAGAAGATAGTGTTAATACTGTAGGTGTAGATGTAAATACAGCAACTCCATCACTTCTTACATATGTATCAGGCTTAAATAGTTCAATAAGCAAAAATATTGTAAAATACAGAGACGAAAATGGTAAATTTAAAAACAGAAAAGAGTTATTAAAAGTTGCAAAACTAGGTAAATCAGCATACGAGCAATGTGCAGGATTTATTAGAATATATGATGGAGATAACCCATTAGAAATAACAGCAGTTCACCCAGAAAGTTATGAAGTAGCTGAAAAACTTTTAGCAAAAATTGGGTATGCAAAAAATGATTTGAAAGACAAACAAAAACTAGAAGAAATAAGAATCAAACTTGCTGATTTAAATTTAAAAGAAATAAAAGAAACTCTTAACGTTGGTGAAATGACATTAAAAGATATAATAGCAGAATTATCAAAACCAGGAAGAGACCCAAGAGAAGAAATGCCAAAACAAATATTAAGATCTGATGTACTAAAATTTGAGGACCTAAAAGAAGGAATGATATTAACAGGGACAATAAGAAACGTAATAGACTTTGGAGCATTTGTAGACATAGGAGTAAAACATGATGGATTAGTACACATTTCAGAAATGAGCAACAGCTATGTAAAAAATCCATCAGACATAGTATCAGTAGGAGATATAGTAAAAGTTAAAGTTATAGGAATAGACATAGAAAAACAAAAAGTAAAACTAAGTATGAAATAGAATTGTAGGGGCGAGGTTCCACCCTCGCCCGTGAAGAGTGAAAAATACAAAATTTGCAGAGCAAATTTTGATGTAGGGGCGACTAGTAGTCGTCCGCTCTTCGAAGGAATGACTATAAAGAGGTGACATATATGTGTCACTTCTTTATTTTTTTCATATTATACATAAGAGGTGATTTTATGACATATGAAGAAGTACAAGAAATACTTACGTCAAAGAAAAATATTCCATATCCTAAACTTATGAATATAAGGCAAAATCAAAGATATGCAAATTTAGTGTATGATAATTTTGCAGGAACTGAAGGGGAACTAACAGCAGTTAATCAATATATTTATGAACATATAGAATTAAAACGATATGAGAGTTTTAGTAAAATTTTACTTAGTATTGCGATTGAGGAAATGCATCATCTAGATTTAATAGGAGATTTAATTAAAAGATTAGGTAAAAAACCATATTATATAAATAAAAATAAATCGCAGTGGAATGCAGAAAATGTAAAATACCATTTTAACAATGTATATGATATGCTCATGTTTAATATTGAATCAGAAAAGAAATCAATATTAGGTTATAAAGAAGCGATTAAGTATACTCAAAACAAAAGCATTAAAGATTTGCTAGAAAGAATAATTTTAGACGAACAAACACATTTAGAGATATTTAATAGATTAAAATAGATTTCAGAAAATTATTGCAAACGTTGTAGGGGCGGGGCTTGCTCCGCCCGGAAATAAAATATATAAGATTTCCAGGGACTGTCCCTAAAAAGTAGCAGCTTGTCTGAGACTTTTTGGGACTGTCCTGAAATTTCCGAAAATAATAAACCTAACATTGTAGGGGTCGATGCCCACATCGATCCAGAATGCATCGAAGAAACATCTACAGATTTGAATAAATATATTAATATAGCACATACTATGAATTAAATTAACACTTAAAACAATTTTAATATATAAGTTTTATAAAAACAACAAATTTTTACGTTAATTTTAATCACTTTTTACAAGTATATACAAATGATATACTTTTTCTGAGAGTAAAATAAACAGTAAAAAGGTGGGGGTAAAAGTGGGCATTATAAAGAATAAAGATATATTAAAAGTAATTGGTAATAGAATTCAAACAGCTAGAAATGACAAAGGATATACACAAGAGTATGTAGCTGAAAAAATAGATAAATCTGTTGATATTTTACGAAGCATAGAAAATGGAAGAAGTGTGGGCAGTGTAGAAACTCTTTTAAATTTGTGTAACGTTTTAGAAATAACATTAGATTATATATTTTCTGATTTATTATATAAAAAAGGTGAAATATTAGATAATAAATTATATGAAGATTTTCAAAGTTTAAATTTAGAACAAAAAGAATTATTAAATGTTATAATTGAGCAAATGAAAAAAAGTAAATAATAAAAATGAGACAGATTTTATTAATATAAATAAGGTCTGTCTTTTTTATTAAAATATTGACAAAATTTATGCAAAAGCATATATTTAATACAATAAAGGAGTAAAAAAATGAGTGAATGTAAGCATTGCCATGTTCAAGAGAAAGAAAATATAAAAAGTGAAATTATAAAACTAATAATATCATTAATAATATTTGTAATAGCTATTATAAAAGTTTTTCCAGAGAAAATAACAATCTATTTATATATAATTGCATATACATTGTCTGTTTATAAAGTATTAATAAATTCTATAAAAAATATATTTAAAGGTGAAATATTTGATGAAAACTTTTTAATGTCAATTGCAACAATTGGAGCATTTGCAATAAATGAACCAATGGAAGCAGTAGCTGTTATGATTTTTTACAATTTAGGTGAACTATTCCAAGATATAGCAACAAATAAATCTAAAAAATCTATTATTTCATTGATGAATATAAAACCAAAAATTGCTAACTTAAAATTAGATAATAAAATAAAAGAGGTAGAACCAGAAGAACTAAAAATAGGAGATATAATTATTGTTAAACCTGGAGAAAAAGTACCAGTAGATGGAATAGTAATAACTGGTGAAACTTCTGTAAATACATCTGCTTTAACAGGTGAATGGATTCCGATAAAGGTTAAAGCAAATGATGAAGTAATGTCCGGTTCAATTAATGAAGATAGTTTAATAGAATTAAAAGTTACAAAAGAATTTAAAGATACTGCAATAAGTGAAATTATAGAATTAGTAAAGAATTCTAATAAAAATAAATCCAAAACAGAAAAATTTATTACAAAATTTGCAAAAATTTATACTCCAGTAGTTGTATTACTTGCTGTGATTTTAGCTTTTATTCCAGCAATGTTTTGGAGATTTGAAAACTTAAGTGAATGGATAAGAAGAGCATTAGTATTTTTAGTAACATCATGTCCATGTGCTTTAGTATTATCAATACCATTAGGATACTTTGCAGGAATTCGGAAAGGCTGGAAAAGAAGGTGTATTAGTAAAAGGTTCTAATTATTTAGACATTCTTACAAAAGCAAAATCAATAGTGTTTGATAAAACAGGAACAATTACAAAAGGGAATTTCGAAGTTTCTAAAGTAATACTTGCTAAGGATATTACTGAGGAAGAATTAATAAATATAGCTGCAATTGCAGAAAGTATGTCTAACCATCCAATAGCAAAAAGTATTATAAATAAAGCAAATATGAACATTAATACAGAAGATATTTTAGAATACAAAGAAATTCCAGGAATGGGAGTTAAATTAAAGTATAAAGGAGATGAAATACATCTAGGAAACTCTAAATTGCTAGATAGTGAAAATATTAAACATTATAAATGTAATGAAATAGGAGCAATAGTATATGTTGCAAAAAACAAAAAATATTTAGGAGCAATAGTTATTTCAGATATAATTAAAGAAGATAGTAAAGAGGCAATAGAAAAGATTAATAAAAGTGGAATAAAAAATATATATATGCTAACAGGAGATAACAAAGAAGTAGCAGAAGATGTAGGAAAAAAAGTAGGAATACAAAATATTTATTCTAATTTATTACCACAAGAAAAAGTAGAAAAAATGGAAGAAATAAAAGGTGAGCATGGAACAATAATTGCAGTAGGAGACGGAATAAATGATTCTCCATTATTAGCACTTGCAGATGTAGGAATATCTATAGGAAATACAGGTTCAGACTTGGCGATAGAAACTTCAGATATAGTCATAATGGATGGAAAATTATCTAATATAGCAAAAGGAATTAACACTGCAAAAAGAACTAAAAAAATAGTAATACAAAACATATATTTTGCAATTGGAATTAAAGTAATAGTTTTAGCATTAGGAGCAATGGGAATATCTACAATGTGGGAAGCAGTTTTCGCAGATGTAGGAGTAACATTTATAACAGTGTTAAACTCGTTGAGAATATTTAAAAAATAAAATAGACAAAAGGGGACAGACCCCTTTAGTCTACAATTTTGTAGACTAATGGGGTCTGTCCCCTTTTGTCTATTTTACTTAATATCTTGTTTAGGTTCAATATTTTCTTCTAATAATTCAGGTTTTTTCAAATATCTATAAAATGATTTTAATGCATTTGCATAATAAAAACCATCACATATTCTTTCATCTGCAACCCAAGCAAGTGAAATTGATTTTTCTGGAATAATATCATCATCTTCATAAATATAACTTTTTTTCTTTTTACCCATTGCCAAAAATACACCAGTTGTTCCAAAATCATATAGATGGTGATAAATTGCATCTATTCCAAGAGAACCTACATTTGTTAAAAATGCACTTGTATGGAATGGACTTAAGTCAATTATAGCTTTTGGCATCATTCCATGTTTATCTAAATACATTAAAATATTTACAATAAGTTTATATAACCAATCTGGCACGTGTGATAGAAATTTTACAAGTTTATCTGTATTATTTTGATTATTTGTATCTTTATTCTTTGAAATTGTACTATCTAATATTTCTTTTACTTCAAATATATTTTCGCAGCCAGTAAAAGGAAGTTTTATAGTTGTTTCTTCAGATTCTTCAGTCATTCCTTTTTTTATTGCAAGAGAAATATGTATTCCGTGTCTTGCATAAGTTCTTCCATCCATTACAAATCTATTTAAAGAAGGTTTTTCTGCAAGCATTCTTACTAATGCAGCATATATAATATTCATATATGAAATTTTAATTCCTTCTTGTTCTTTTTTAGCGATATATTCATCTAAAGTTTTAATAGGAATTTCTTGAGAAAAATATACATGTGCATCACTTCTTTCTTTCATAACATGAGGTATAACCCTAAAAAGTGGGTCAAGTGATTTTATTTTTCTTCCATCTGATCTTAATCCGAACATAAGTCATCTCCTTTATATAAGCAAAATAATAAATTGCTCTATCAATTATACTATATAAAACTAAAAATATGCAAGAAAAATGTCAAAAAATACAATATTCATAGAAATTTCATTCATCAAGATTATTTAGAAAATCTATTTTAAAAATAAAATCCAATTAAAAAAGTAAATAATTAAATTATTGACAAATAAATACAACTAAACTAAAATATAATAGTATGGACGATTTAAAAAAGGCAAAGAAGCCTTAGGTTTAATCGTCCTTGAAAATTGATTAAGGAGAACAATATGTTTAAAATATTAAAAAACTTAAAGAAAACTTGGATTTCCGTAGTAATTATAGTAATACTTTTATGTATTCAAGCATGGACAGATTTAACACTTCCAGATTATACATCTAAAATTGTAAATGATGGAATACAACCAATTGTGGAAGGCACAGAAGGCCAAAGTAATTACATATTAATAACAGGAATTAAAATGATAGGAATAGCACTTCTTAGTATGTCATGTGCAGTGGCAATAATGTTTCTATCATCAAGAGTTGCAGCAAATTTAGGAAGAACTTTAAGAGAAAAAGTTTTCAAAAAAGTTTTACAATTTACTAGAAAAGAATTTATGGAATTTTCTACAGCTTCTTTAATTACACGTACTACAAATGATGTGCAACAAATTCAAATGCTAATTACTATGCTTTTTAGAACTGTAGTATATGCACCAATTATGGGAATAGGAGCTTTTATTAGAGTTTTAACTAATAGCAATAATTCAATGGCATGGGTAATAGGACTTGCAATTTTATGTATTATTGGAATAGTACTAGTTTTATTCATAATAGCAATGCCTAGATTTAAAAAACTTCAAGATTTAGTAGATAGATTAAATTTGGTATCAAGAGAAATATTAACAGGACTTCCTGTAATACGTGCATTTAATACAGATAGAAAAGAAGAAAAAAGGTTTGATGATGCAAATACAAATTTAATGAAAACAAATATATTTGTAAATAGAACTATGAGTATAATGATGCCAGCACTTATGTTTGTAATGAATTCAGTTATGCTTTTAATAGTATGGGTTGGAGCAGGAAAAGTAGATGAAGGAATTATGCAGGTAGGAGATATAATGGCATTTATACAATATACAATGCATATAGTAATATCTTTCTTAGTTATATCTATGATATCAATAATGCTTCCACGTGCA
>JAZSCD010000041.1:0-8017 GCA_045602745.1 Clostridia bacterium
ACAAAAGCACCTTTCTTGTATTTGTTTCTAGTCAAAACAAATTATATACTTAGTGCTTTTGTTTTTCTATATTTAATTAAAATCTTTTTTTATTTTTCCCCAGAATATTTAACTCATATTTTCATTTATGTGTTTATTAATTTGTATGGGGGCGGACGACTTATGTCTACCCGAAAATAATATAAATTTCTAATCAGTGTGTTTCTGTGTGTTGAACTGCATAATACCATACTAATCCTACTATTACAGCACCAGCTATAGCTATAATAATCCATGTCCACATAGAAGAAGTCATTACATCAGTTTCAATAGCATCTGCGGTAGTAGTTCTTGCTACAGTATATCCACTATTATTAGTATTATTGGTATTGTTTATATTATTATTTGTTCCCATAATATCATTTGCGCCATCTGTTATTGCAGTTCCAATATCTTGTGCTCCATTTTCTACAGCATTTTCTGCATTTCCTATTCCATTTCTAATATCTTCTACAAGATTTTTACTACCATCTACTACAGTATTAGTTGCACCATTAACTGTATTTTTTACATCATTAGCCATATTTGCAAAGCTGATTGTGCTAAAAGATATAAGAATACTAAGTATTAATAATATAAAAGCTTTTCTTTTCATTAAAATTACCTCCTAAATAAAAAAACTTAATTATATTATTTATAATTTTATAAAAAAATATTCATAAAAAAACAACTTTTAAATTTTATAAAAGTTGTTTTAAAAAACTATTTTATTTACAACGTATTAAAATTGCTATTGCTAGAAATACTAAGATAATTCCTATAACTATAATTATTATAGATAATATATTTTCTATTGTTAAAAATTCATCATCTTCTGAAGAAGTAGTTATTACTGTAGGAGCATTTGAAGTAGTTGGCGCTTCTTCTTCCTCGTAATCTTCTAGTGTTGTATCATCAATTTGATTTTCATAATTATCTAAGTCCATATCATTTGCAAAAGTAGTTGTAATTGGAGCTAAAACAAAAATAAATACCACAATCAAAATGAAAATTTTTAATATATTTTTCATTTGTAATCCTCCTTAATTAATAAAATATTTATATTAATGATATATTAAATTTTTTAAAATGTCTATACTTGATTTATATTTTTCTTTATGATATAACCAAAAAGCAATTTAAATTTATAGATATTTTGGGAGGAGTAATAAAAATGGAAACAAACGAAGAAAAAAGAAAAAAATTTATGGAAAACGCAGGAAAAAGAGTTAACA
Organism: Clostridia bacterium; assembly: GCA_045602745.1. GTDB lineage: Bacteria > Bacillota > Clostridia > TANB77 > CAG-508 > CAG-452. The sequence continues at coordinate 1,254 of JAZSCD010000041.1, forward strand.
AAGTATTACATGATATACGAATTCTTGAACCAATGTCAAGAAGCAGTGTATACGATTTTACACAAAATGATGTTGAAGAAATGTTTTGTGCTATGCAAGAAGCATTAGATTTAGCAAAAGCAGAATATAACAAAAAATTTGAAGAAAAATCAAAAGCAGAAAAAAGAACATTTTCTTTTGGAAGCACTATTTCTACAGAAACTGCAACAAGTAGTGATACAATAGTAAATAGCAGTATAGAAGAAAATATATTATAAATAAATAGTTAATGCTAGTAAGTAATAAAAATAGTAGAGTAAACGTAGGGGCGACTAGTAGTCGTCCGTTTCTCACAGAGCCTTGCTAACTATAGTAATATATAAAAAACAAGATAGCAGTTATGCAATCTTGTTTTTTTATATTATGGTGTGATATAATTTTAAAGAAATATTATATAAAATGAGGTTGACATTATGAATAAAACTATTAATTTTGAAATGAACATATGCGCTAAATGCAATGGAAAATGTTGCCACGAAGGTTTATATGTTACTAAAAAAGAATATGAACAATTGGAAGATAGATATAAAGATATTTTTGATTGTGAAAAATTTATGAATGGTTATAGAGCTAAAGGTAATAAATGTTCTTTTTTAAGTGATAAAGGATGTATAATGCCACAAGAAAAAAGATTTATAGAGTGTAAATTGTTTCCACTAGAAATAGCTGGATTAGATAAATTAATTATAAATGAAGAAGCAAAAACAAAATGTATAGGCTTAAAAGGATTTACTTCAAAAGGATATTATAAAAAAGGTTATGAACTTTTAGAAAAATACGTAACAGAAGGTTTATTAACTGAAGAAGATGTGAACTCAATTTTAAATAATGAATATCAATTGTAAATTATGCTTTAAGGAGTTATAAAATATGAATAAAAATATTAAAGGAATCATATTAGATGTGGATGGAGTAATAGTTGGAGAAAAAATTGGATTTAATTCTCCAAATCCACATATAAATGTTATAAATAAATTAAAAGAAATAAGAAACAACAGCATACCGATTAGTTTATGTACTGCCAAACCTCATTTTTCAATTGGAAACATCATAAAGGAAGCAGGATTAAATAATTACCATATTGCAGATGGTGGAAGTGTTATTATAAATCCAATAAATAATAAAATAGTAAAAAAACATGTAATAGCTAAAAAGGCAGTAAAAGAAATATTAGAAATGTATATTGCAAACAACGTGTATACTGAGTTTTATACAGTAGACAATTATTTTATACAAAAAAATCAAGAGTGCGATATAACTCAAAAACATATTCATATTTTACAAGCTAACCCTGTTATTTTAGATAATTTACCAGAAAAAAGCTTAAAATATGAAGTTACTAAAATAATGCCTATTGCATTAGATGAAAAAGATCAAATTAGAGTTACAAAACTTTTTGAAGAAATGAATACAGGATTAACTTTAAGTTGGGGAATTCATCCAGTAGCAAATCCACTAAAATTTGGAATTATAACAGCATCTGGAATATCAAAAAAACAAGGGGCCATTGAAATTTCTAAAAATATGAATGTGCCATTAAAAAATATATTAGCAGTAGGAGATAGCACAAGTGATTGGCAATTTATAGAATTATGTGGATATGGTGCAGCTATGGGAAATGCAAGTGAAAATTTGAAAGAATTAGTAACAACAAAAGAAAAAGGACATTTTTATATAGGTGGAAACGTTGACGAAAATGGAATTATAGAAATATTAGAATACTTTAATATTTAATGAGAAAATTTAGGAGAAATATTATGAATTATTTATTTGTTTATGGTACTTTAAAAAGTAAAAAAGTACAGCTAGAATTATTTGGTAAAGAACTAAAAACTAAAAAAGCTGAATTATTAGATTACAGTTTATATGAAGCAGAAGATGGATTTTATTTTATAAAAGAACAAAAAGATAAAAAAGTAAAAGGATATGTATTAGAAATAAACGATTATGATTTGAAAATATGTGATGCTTTTGAAATGTGTCCTGACATGTATCAAAGAAAAGAAGTAACTGCTGTACTTGATGGCAAAACAATAAATGCTTTTGTATATATTAGAGTAGATGATGTTGGAAATTATAAACCTGTAGAAAACTTTGATTCATATTGCAAATTTGATGAGGATGAATTTATTGCTACAGAAATAAAAGAATTTAAAGAAAAAGAACATCCAGAGTTTTATACAAATTAATATATTACTAAAGATTAAAATAATATTAAGTGCATTTAAGGATGTTGAAATGAAAGAAAAAAGATATAAAGAACCAATAAAAGAAGAATTAGAAACAACTATTAATGTTTTATATAATGAAAATAAATTAGTGATTTATACTAACAAAGTAAAATTGCAAAAAGAATTAAATAAATTAATAGGGGAGCCTACAAAAGAATTAAAAATTAAAAGATCAATTTCAGGAAGTATTTGGGAAATATCTTTAGATGAAAAAAATAAAATATCAAAGGTAATACTAAAAGCTAATATTTATGAATTGTAAATATCAAGACAAATTTCTTTCAAAACATATTGAAAATTAACATAAAATATGGTATTATGTATGCGGATATTTGGTAAACACCACTTGTTCAAAACTGTTTTGCACCAAATGTTGAGTCAGCAACTGTAAAACAAATTTGTTTTAAGGAGGGAAAAATTAATGAAACTCGAAAAGAAATTAGGATTATTAATTCCTATTTTTAAAGACAAGAAAACGGGAAAACTTTACGGAGATTCTTTTGCGGAAGTATTTGATTGTGTTGAAACAAATTTAGTTTATGATGGTAATACTAAAGTTGTATACTACAGTGAAGGATTCGGCCCGTATCTTAGCGAAAACGGAAAATACTGTCGTTTTAATGACGACGAAGAAATTGTTGAAATCGAGTAATTTAATTCCTGTCAGATTATATTCTGACAGGAATTTTCCTTTTTAAATTTATTTATAAACTAATTAATAAAAATACTAAAAAAATATATAAAATATTTCCATCATAGACCAAACTTTACTTTTTATGTAAAACATGGTATAATTATTAATGTCAAAAAAATATATTCCAGGAGGTTGGAACAATGACAGAAAAAGAAATGAACATCGAATACCTTTTACCGGGTCTAAAGTATGGAAAGTTCATTAAGGGACTTCTTCATACACCTGAATACAGCGGTTATAAGACTTTACGGTTGATTCAGGGAGCAGTTGAGTTTGAAAGGAGGATCCCTAACTACTACATTGAAAAAGAAGAATATTATTATGTAGTAAGAGATTTTCACATCAACTTTACCAAAGACGCAGCCAGAAAATTGCGTGAAGAATTTATCAGCGAGATTACAAAAGTAATTCTTAAGCTTGATAAAACTGATTACAACGAGGAAATGCTTCCGGATCATTATGGACGTCTCTTTCATGCACTTTCTATCTTAAAAGTGCCGAAAGACACAGAACTTCTTCCGGGAACTACACAAAACCTTATGTATAACGCAATGTACATACTTTGGGGGGTGGATGATGGTTCAAAAGAAGCCTATGATATCATTGGTAGAGCTGCGTGGTGCATGGCTGAAGAGATTAAAAAAAGATCAGGGAAAAAAAGTTCAGACTTAATTACTGGACTCAGGCATGGACAAATGTAAAAAAATTTTTTTGCAAGAAAAGCACTCCGAATTAAAAGGAGTGTTTTTTCACTATTTATTAATCTTGTACTATTTATAAAAAAATGATAAACTAATAATAAATATGCAAGAATAGAAAGGTAAAATATTATGTTTAAATTACATTCAGAATATAAACCAACAGGTGATCAACCAAAAGCAATTGAATATTTAAGCAAGGGAATAGAAGAGGGCAAAAAATTCCAGACACTTCTAGGGGTTACGGGTTCAGGGAAAACTTTTACAATGGCTAATATAATAGCAAAAACTGGAAAGCCAACACTCATTTTAGCACACAACAAAACACTAGCTGGACAACTGTATTCTGAGTTCAAAGAATTCTTCCCTGAGAATGCAGTCGAGTATTTCGTTTCATATTACGACTATTACCAACCAGAAAGTTATATAGCTTCATCAGATACATATATAGAAAAGGATTCTTCTGTAAATGACGAAATAGATAAGCTAAGACATTCTGCAACTCTTTCTTTATTTGAAAGAAAAGATGTTATTATTGTTGCATCTGTTTCTTGTATATATGGACTTCGGAGATCCAGAAGACTATCAAGAACTTATGCTTTCTTTAAGAAGTGGTATGGAAAAATCAAGAAATGTTATAATGAAAAAATTAATAGAAATGCAATATACAAGAAATGAAATGGATTTTAAAAGAGGAACTTTTAGAGCTAAAGGAGATATTTTAGAAATATATCCTTCTAACCAAGAAGAAAGTGCTATAAGAGTAGAGTTTTGGGGAGATGAAATAGAAAAAATCGCAGAAATAAATCCGTTAACAGGTAAAACATTAGGAATTAGAAATCATGTTTTAATTGCTCCAAATTCACACTATGTAGCAGCTGAAGGCAAATTAAAACATGCAATAGAAACTATAGAAGCAGAATTAGAAGAAAGAGTAAAATATTTTAAAAGTCAAAATAAATTAATAGAAGCTCAAAGGATAGAAGAAAGAACAAATTTTGATATAGAAATGCTTTTAGAAACAGGTTTTTGTCAGGGTATAGAAAATTATTCTAGACATATAAGCGGAAGAAAAGAAGGCTCTCCACCATATACACTGTTTGACTATTTTCCAGATGACTTTTTATTATTTATTGATGAATCGCACGCAACAATTCCACAAGTTAGAGCAATGCATAATGGAGATAGAGCAAGAAAAGAATCTTTAGTTAATTATGGATTTAGGCTTCCTTCTGCATTTGATAACAGACCTTTAAAATTTAAAGAATTTGAAGATAAAATTGACCAATGTATATTTGTAAGTGCAACACCTGCAGATTATGAAAAAGAAAATTCTAAAGATAATATTGTAGAACAAATAATAAGACCTACTGGACTATTAGATCCAAAAATAGTAGTAAAACCAGTAGAAAACCAAATAGATGATTTGATTAATGAAATTCGCATAAGAGTAGAAAAAAGAGAAAGAGTATTAGTAACAACTCTTACTAAAAAACAAGCCGAAGATTTAACTGCATATTTAAAAAGTTTAGATATAAAAGTAAATTATATGCATTCAGATACAAAAGCATTAGAAAGAATGGAGATAATTAGAAATTTAAGGCTAGGAGAATTTGATGTATTAGTTGGTATTAATCTTTTAAGAGAAGGTCTAGATATACCAGAGGTTTCTCTTGTTGCAATTTTAGATGCAGATAAAGAAGGATTTCTTCGTAGTGAACGTTCTTTAATACAAACAGTTGGTAGAGCAGCAAGAAATGCAGATGGAAAAGTTATAATGTATGCAGATGAACTTACAGAAAGTATGGAAAAGGCTATATCAGAAACAAATAGAAGAAGAAGTATACAAGAAGAATATAATAAAAAACACAATATAGTGCCTCAAACTATTAAAAAATCTGTAAGAGATGCAATTAAAGCAACAATTGTAGAAGATGTTACTGCTAAATATGAAATAAGTAAAGATGAAACAGTAGAGGATATAATTAAAAAATTAACAGACCAAATGTTAAAACATGCAGCAAGTATGGAATTTGAAAAAGCAGCTGAACTAAGAGATAAAATAAAAGAATTAGAAAAATTCTTATAAAAGAGGTGTTACAATGAAATTGTTAGAAGTAACAAAAAAAAACTTAAGAAGAATAGAAAAAAGTATTTTGGAAACAGAGGATGAAGAGTTTGATAATATTTTTTCAAGTGATGAATATTTATACAAAGTAATGGAATTAACCAAAAACAAATCTGTTTTTTTAAAATGCATGAAGTATATAATGATACCTTTTTTAGAAGAAAAAGTAAAAGATCCAACAACAAGCCAAGAAATGATTTTCAAATTAACATTACATCCTCATAGTATTATAAAACGTGCTATACTTAAAAGAGAAGATGTCACTATCGAATTATTAAAACAAATATTAGAAAATGAAAAAGATATATCAATAAGCCCTACAAGATCTAGGATTATAAATCATGAAAAAATGGATGAAAATACTTTATACGAATTAAGTGATAGTAATAATAATCAAATATTAAGTCTTATTTTATTATCTGATAAAGTAAGTCGAAGAATTATTAAAAAACTCCAAAATAGCAAAGAACCAGAAATTGCAACCATGGCAAAAGTAAGAGATCCAGAAACGGATTCAGCTTACATTGAAAAAACAATTAATAAAGAAATAAGAAAAACTGATAGAGTAGAAGGAAATCATATTAATAGATGTGTTTATAATACTAAAACATCTCTACAATTAACGGATATTTTAGAAGCTGCTTTAAAAAATCCTAACTTACAAGGTGAGTTACTTGAATTGTTTAAAAATTTTTCAAGAGAAATAGTTTTAACACTAGTTATACCTCACACTAATGTAACTAAAACATTATTAGATTATTACTATAAAAATGGTGATGAAGAGATACAAAAAGCAGTTTCAACAAGAAGAGGAGAAGATTATATACATTAATAATAGCAGCCTCGCGTGAAACGCGAGGTTTTGCTTTGACCCTATAAGGGTCTGTTGCCAGCGGCCCCTCAAAGGGCACGCTGTTCCGCCAACTGCTCACAACTCTCTAGCGACCCTTAAAAGGGTCCTCGAATTCTTTTAC
>JAZSCD010000042.1:0-2451 GCA_045602745.1 Clostridia bacterium
TTCTCTTTTGTTTAATCCTAATATTTCTAATTTTTCTTCTAAGAATTTTATTGTATCTTCTCCTTTTACTACAAATCCTTCTTCCATATTAGGTTTTACTGTATTTATTCCTTCCCAATATAATGCATATAAATTTCTTCCAGTTTTACAATCTACTAAATCTCCATTTGGTTTTGCTATTACTTCCCAACTTTCTTCATATTTTGGATATGTATGGGTTAAATTTTGTGGATTTCCTACTTTTACAGATACTTTTATTTCTTGTTCTGGGTAGATGTAGATTATGGGTTTTTCACCTACTGACATAATATCTTTAAAGTTTTTATTAGAATTATTATTTATTATATTATTACAACTATCATTTTCTGGTTTTAATAAAGTTGCATATACCGCTCCTAAAATTAATAACAATATTATGGTAATTATTAATGCTATTATTGCTTTTTTGTTGCTTATTTCTTTTTTATCTTTATTTTCTTCGCCCATTTGTATTTCTCCTTTTTTTTGCGGGCAGGGGTGGAACCCTGCCCCTACAGCGTTTGCAATTATTTATGTGCAAGATGCTGATTTTCATTTGTTTTAGTTGTATAATTTGTTTAATACATCTATAAACATCGCATGTGACCAACCTAGCCCTATTACCCATTTTGCTTGCATTGTACTGTTATCGACTTGTTCTGGTAAATATCCATGCTCTGTTGCTGTTTTTACAACAAATTCAAAGCATTCTCTTGCTTTCTTTTTGTTTCCTGCTTCTATGTAGTAGTTTGCCATCCATAGGTTTGCTATTACCCAAGGATTTCCCCCTACATAATTATCTCCTTCGTATCTTAAGTATCCACCTGTGTATGTTCTTATGCTTAAGTCCATTTTTTCTATTGTGTTTAATATTTTCTTTTCTTTTGGTGAAAATAATTTAAATGGTGTTACAAGTCCTAGCAGACTTATATCTATTTTTCCATCTTTGTTTCTTATAAATGTTTTTTTGTTGTTGTCGTACAAATTCTTCAATATATATTCTTTTATTTGAACAAGCATTTTTCTTAATATTAATTCTTCTTTTGCAATTTTCTCTAATTTTAGTCTGTTTGTTTCAAATTCTGGTTTTAATTTTTGGTATATTTTTAGCATTATTTCAAAACTTGCAAATATTGCACATAAAGAATATGTGTGTATTCCTTCGTTTTCTTCCCATAAGTCGTAACTCTTATATTCTTCTTCTTTTCCTTCTAATAAGTTTTCTATATATTTTTTTAGATATTTTGTAGCATTTTCGCACATTTTTAATGTATCTTTTAAGAATTTTAAATTGTCTGTATGTTCGTAGTGATTATATACTCCATATATTACACTTGCAGTTTCATCTATTTGGTATCCCCAGCATGGCGCTAGTGTTCCATCTGTATAAAATCTTTGCTCCCATCTTCCAGATTTACTTTGTGTATTTTTACAAAATGCTTTGTAAAATTTTTCTGTTTCTTTTTCCATTTTTAATATATCTAATGCATTTGTTATAAATATTGCATCTCTTGGCCAACAATATGAATATCTACCACATTTTGTTCTATTTTCGTCTATTTCTACTGCTGCTGATATTCCTCCTGCCTGCTGATTTGTTAAAAGTGGATATAAAAGTATTGTTCTTTTATATATTTTTTCTACTCTTTTCATATATTCTGTATTAGAATTTGTAAGTTTTATTGTATCGTGGTCTTTTACATATTTTTCCCAATATTTTTTTGTTTTTTCTAGTTCTTTTTTATAATCAATATTTTTTATTTCTTCTAAGTTGTTTTCAAATAATTTTGTTTCTGCTCCGTTATTTATAGTAATGTATATACAAAACTCTATTTCTTCATTTGGTTTTAAAATACCTAAATTGTAACTAATGCTAGAATCACTAGACATTCCTATATAATCTTTATCTCCTATAATTCCCTCGTTTATGTTTGATTTATTGTTATTAATTTGCGTAACTTCTGCTTTTTTATCTGAGCAAATAACTAAACTATAGTCATGCATATATTGAATTAAAGAATCATTTTTATAATATCCACTCACTTGATTATTGTCTGATGTTAAAAGTCCTGAATGAACAATAAAATTAATCTTTAAATCTATATTATTTTCATTTTTCATTTTATATTTTTTAACTAATATGTTTTTATCTGTGCATACAAAATCTGTTTGAATTGTTTTTAATTTAAAATATGTATTTTCTATTTCTGTATTTAATATGTTTGTATTTTCTGTATAGTATTGTTTGTATGTATTATTTATGTCCTCATGCATATATATCATCGAAGAATCATTTATTTTAACTCCTGTATGTAAAAAATCTATAAATTGTCTATAATCTGTATTTGGGTAAAATAGTCTTATTAATTCTCCTTTTTTTGTAAAACTTGCTATCATTTCTTTATTTCCAATTATTGCATCATTATAATATTT
>JAZSCD010000043.1:0-13583 GCA_045602745.1 Clostridia bacterium
TATTATAGATAGTACTTTTTTCATTATAAGCCCCTTTGATTATTTAACAATTATTTTACCTCATTTTTTTTATTTTTTCAAGGATTATATACGGAAATGTGGATTTTGCAGATTTTAAAAATAAATTTTTTCAAGAAATAATTTGTAGTTTGCATGAGGGAATTTCCAGGGACTCTCCCTAAAAAGTAGCAACTTGTTGAGACTTTTTGGGACTGTCCTGAAATTCACGAAAATAGTATCAACATAGAGTTTGTAAAGATTGACGATTCAGGACAGTCCCCTTGTGTCCCTTTGGGACAAAAGAGGGACTGTCCCTAGAATCGTCCTACAAATTACAATTCACCTAAACTAAAAATTGCAATACTATAGCTGATATAATACCTATTGCATATAAAGTAACTATAATGCTAACATTTTCTTTTTGGTTATGGTTTACTTTGAATAATACTAATAATGCTACTCCTGCATTTACTAATAGTCCACCTATCATTAACCCTAAATTTAATATTCCTAATAAATAAAGTTCTGTTAATACAACTGATGAAGCACAATTTGGTATTAATCCAATTATACAAACAAGTAATGCTCCTATTATTGGTTTGTTTGAAATTAAGTTTCCTAACTTATCCTCTCCAACTAATTCCATTATAACATTTAACATTAGAGTTATAACAAAAATAAATATAAAAACATTAACTGTATGTCTAATAGCTGATTTCCAAATCCCTTCTTCACAATGGCAATGTTCATGTTCACATATTTCTTCTATTGTATTATTTTCATTTTTATTCTTTTGAAATTTATTTAATACTACATCAATTAAAAAACCTACAACTATTCCTATTAATATTTTTATTCCTAATATTTTAAAAATTAATACCCCTGAAACACCTTCTGAAATTAGTATTGGAAGCATCTCATCTGATGTTGATAAATATACCGCAAATAAAGTACCGAAGTGTAATTACTCTTCCCGAATAAAGATTTGTTGCTGTAACAGAAAAACCACATTGTGGAAATGCACCTAATAAACTTCCTATTAATGGACCAATTCTGCCAGACTTTTTAATTGTTTCTCTTGTTTTGTTTGTTGTTTTATGTTCTATATATTCCATTATTAAATATGCTACTAATAAAAAAGGTAATATCTTTATTGTATCTATTATGGTATGTTTTAAAACATGTATTAATTCGTGCATTCCTTTCCTCCTTAAATATTTAGTAACTCAACCTTTATATTTTGTTACCACATATTACCACTTTTCAAATTCAAAGTCAATATTGTACAACTGCATTTCTTGTGTATTACATATTCTTTAATATTTGAATTTTCTTTTTAATCTCTCCTTTAAAAATTTTTTGAATTTAGTATTATCTAAATTAATAAATCCACTTTTTTCTAAAATAAATGCATGTGTTTTATCTATATATAAATAAAAATATTTTTCTACTTCAAACGCTCTATATATTTTTTTATATGCAAGTTTTTCTACTTGAGTTCCTTTATTTACAGTAATTTTTTTATCATAGAATTTAAATGTAAATTGCTCTTCTTCTTTTATTTTTGAACTATTTATTTCTTTTTTTATTATTTGTTTCTGTGAATATATTCTATAAAAAACAAAAATAATTAAGCAAAGTATTAACGAAAATATTGATTTCCAATTCTTATAACTTATAGCAAATATAATAATATAGATTAATATTAATGAAATTGTACAAGTATATATAATGTATTTCATAGAATACTTTTCAGAATGAAACTTTAAAAAATCTTCATATACTTTTTTATTATATTTAGTAGTATTTTCAAACTTTACTTCCATATTATACTCCTATTAATTTCCGTTATTTAATTAATTCTAATAAATCACTTTTGCTTATCATTCCAACTGCTCTATTAATTTCTTTTCCATTCTTTACTACTACTGTTGTTGGTATAGACATTACATTATAATTTATAGCTAAATCTTGCTCATTATCAACATTTACTTTTACTACTTTTATTTCTTTATTTTCACTAGCTACTGCTTCTAAAACCGGCGCATATGCTTTACATGGTCCACACCAATCTGCATAAAAATCTACTATAACAGTTTTTTCACTATTTAAAACTTCTTGCTCAAAATTTTTACTTGTTACTTTTATAATTTCCATATTTATATCCTCCTTTTTATTCTTATATATTATCTTTTAATATTACCAAATAAATGGTATTACTTTATATTTAACTTTCTTTTTATATTCTGAATATCCTTTTAATTCTTTTTCTAATAATTCTTCTTCATTTTTAATTCTTTTAGCTATAATAAATGGATATACTAAAAAAATTACAAATGAAATAATAGAACCTAAAACTAATGGCATTGATAAAAACAATAAAATAGTTGTTGCATACATCGGATGTCTTATAATACCATATAATCCTGTATCTATTACTTTTTGATTCTCTTGCACTTCAATTGTACGACATAAATATGCATTTTGTCTTAATACTTCTGCATATAAGATATATGCTAATATAAACATAATTGATGAAATAATTACCACATAATTAGGAATTACTATCCAACTATATCTATAATTTAATCCAGCAATTATAAAACCAGATAAGAACATTAAACCACTACATAAGATTACTTGTTTTTGTTCATTTTCCTTTTCTTTTGCATTTAATCTTTTTCTTAAAAGGTCGGGAGATTTTATCATCATAACAATTCCTGCAATGAACATTGGAATAAATAAAAGCCCCATAAACAACCATCCATTCCAATAATTAATAGTATTTGCTGGTATAAATAATAATAAACCTATAATTAAAACCCCTAATATAAATTTTACTATTGCTTGAAAAAATAATTTTATATCCATAAATAGACCTTTCTACAAATAAATATTTATCGCCCTCATTATACCACAAATATTTCTATTTTTATAATTTTTTTATTTTAAATTATATTTTAAAATTTATAGAAACCTGTAAATTATTATCAGAAAATTAAATATTTTTAATTTCATTAAATTCTTTCTAGCTTTAATATTAATTATAAAAAATTTACAGCAATAGTTACAGCAATGCCAATACTTTTTAAAATACTCTGTATACTTTTGAAAAATAGCAAAAACGTAAAAATGTTGATATTAGTAGGTTTTAGGGTATAAGAAAAACTAGGCAAAAGTACCTAGTTTCTAATTTTTTGGTTGCGGGGGCAGGACTCGAACCTGCGACCTTCGGGTTATGAGTTGACATAACTCAAGCTTTGAAAATTTAAGAAAAGTTAAGTTTTTATTGGTATTTCAATACTTTCAAGATTTTAGGTTTTCAGAACATTTGTGCGATTTTTGGAATTTTTGGGAGAATTTTTCACCAAAATCTCCCCAAGAAAAATTGGTAAAAATTGGAGGTAAAATTTATGAAAAACAAATTATCAAATAATGAATTAAATGATTTATTATCAAATTGGATTATTTTTAGAGATGAGGAATTGGCAAGATTAACAAAAGAGGATAAAAAACATCTTTTACACTTTGATGAACTTGAGGACAAGCTTTTAAAAAGCTTACCTTACAAGAACAGAGAATTTGCAAAGAAAATACTAGAACAAATTTATGATGACTTTTTAGATTTTTGCAGTTATTACAATGATAAATATTATAGAGCAGGTTTTGGCGATTGCTTGAATTTAGTTATTATGAGTTTAGGTGGTAAACATTATGGCTCTTAAAAGATATGGTATGCTTTTAAAGAAATATTTGAAGGAATTAAATCCTATAAAATATAGCAGACTTACTATTGATGGTAGTCTTATGGATTTTTTGTATGATGAAGAAAAGTATTTGTATAAGTATGCAGATATGGTGCGACTTTTCTTAAAGCACCAGCACCCAGAGCCTAAAACTCACGAATTCATCGTGATGGCTCAGTATAATAATATGATTGATAACATGGTGGAAGAGTATGTAAGAAATGAAATTATGAAGATTGTATAGATTGTAGAAGCCGAGACTAAGTCTCGGCTTCATAATTTAATATTTTCATATTCAAATTTTTACTAATTTTATCTATACAAAAACATTTTTATATAAAATTTTATTTTTTATCCATGCAAATAAAATATAAAAAATTATATTTATACCAAAAGCAATAAGAATAATGTTTTGAATCTCCAAATGTGAAAAGCTGCTACATAAATACTGAATTAAATATGTATTACCAATATAATTTATACAATATAAAGCACTTCCTATCCAACTAGGATGTCGTCCCTTTTCGTAAACACTTGATGTTAGAAAAAATGAAAACAAATGTAATATAGCTCCTCCTACAATTATATTAAAAATATCTGCATATGTACTTGATTCAAAATACATTTCATATGGATTTGGTAAACAAATTTGCCTAATGAATGCACTTAATGTGTTAAATATTTTATACATATTCAACCTCCTCATATATATTTTTAGGCATCTATATTGAATAGATGCCTAATTTATTTATTTCTTAAAGAAATGTCTAATTAACTCAAATAATCCTTTTTTATTATTTAGTTGATGATTTTCTAACCATTCTACTCTATTTTCTGTTATATAGTAATGCGATTGGCATGGTATATTAAAATTTCCTATAGATGGTATAAGTGTAATTGATTGTCCATCATATGTCATTTTCCAACCATATTCTTTGTCTATTGGAGTTACTGTTTTTTCTCCACATCCACATGCACATTTATGCACAATTACATTACAATCTATGCATGCATATAGTATTCCATCTTTCAATTCTTTAGGGATTCTATCAACGAACTCTATCCTATATTTTTTAATCTTCATGTATAATTTCTCCTTCTTCTATTACATATATAGATTGATGTTTTATGTCGTTATCCATATACACTTTAAAATATTGTTTCCACTTTATTACTGCCATTGTAGCATTCAAAGCATTTAATTCTGCAATTTGTATATTTGTATTATATACATCATCACTATCTTCACTAAAATCTACATGTTGTGGTATATCTTTGTAATTAGTGATATCAAATAAACTTACTCTAAGTTGCCCTCTTAATGAATCACCTTGACGTATAATTCCCATACCTGCATCAATAAATGGTATTTCATTTTTCACTAATACATCAATAATTAACTTTCTGCTTTCTCCAGAATCAATACTTATGAATACGAAATCAAATTTTTGTAACATATTTACATTATCTTCATTTATATATTCACTATGTTCTATAATCCCTTTATGCATATTTTTGTAAATATTTTTTAAATATGACGTTTTATTTATATTTTCTAAAAAAAGTTCTTTAGCTGTTGCACCTGGAGTCCTAAATGCATTGTGTTGATTAAATATATCTCCGTCAAAAATATGTATTTCTTTTACTGATGTTTTTGATACTAAATCCAATATATATGAACCTGTTCCTCCTAGACCTATAATCGCTACATTTTGTCCTTTAATCTTTAAATTACAGTTATCTATTTCTGCTCTTGATGAATTTGTATCTACATATTCAAAAACACTTTCTTCATTTGTTACGACTTTATTAAATGTTCTAACAGTTTGAGTAGGATCTTTTGCAATTGCAGGATGAGATATTATTTTTGCATAATTAACAAATTTTTCATAATAATCCTTATAATTACCTGCTGGTTTATTAGAAAATTGATAATTAACTTCTATTCCTGCTATATTCATTGTTTTATTATCATGCTTTATACCCGCAATAGGGATTCCATCCAATTCACATGGGAATTTCCCTGCGAAATTAATTACATGATTGCTATTATACTTGTATTGAGCTACATCTCCTTGAAAATTTATGCTTGATATTAATGTTCCTAATTCAATTTCTCCACTTTCGTTTAGATATGGAATATGAGATAAAATCCCATATCCATCTTTCACTTCTATTTCATACCCTTCATTTTGCAACCTTTTCAAGTCTCTACTAAGATCTATTTGTTTTTGTGACATTGAATTTCATCCCTTTCTTCACCATAACTTCTTGCCCTTTTACAAGTACTCCATTAGGTTTGTGATTTTCTCCTCTGAAGTATGTAATTGTATATGTAGTTCCTTCTGAACTTTCATAATGTCCAAATGCTAATTTTATAACTTCATCATATGAAATTTTATCCTTTTTTACTATTTTTTCTTCACCATTTACAAATATAGTGATTTCATGTTTGTTTTTTAGTTCTTCTACCATTTATAATCATTCCTTTCTTATATTAAATAAACAAAAAGAACAAAGCTCTTTTTATATTTAGGCCTTGTTCTTATTTTTCTTATCCTCTTGGAGGAAATGGGTCTTTTCCATAAGTATTTTTACTTTGAATTTTACCATTCAACCCATGTATTATGTGTTCAGAATTATTTTGTTTAGCAATTAATCTTCCAGATTTTTGAGCATCTTGTTTGTTAGCATATGTATTGATTGCCTTTGATGCATTTTCAAATTTGTTTTGCCAACCACTTTTATTATGAACAGTATGTACATTTTTGTTCATTGAGTTCACCTGCCTTTCATAAAATTTCTATAAAAGGCTTGCAATATTTAATTATAAATGATATACTTTTATTACTATAATCACTTGCAAGCCGTTTACGCTGTAAGTTTTTTTGAAAAAGTTAGGGCCTAATCTAGCTTTTTCTTTTTTAATTTATTCCTTCCATAACTATTTGATTTTTTAAATTTTTATCATCATTCGTATCTTTTATTCTTATTGATGCCGCTTGCTTAGAAACTCCACAAATTTCAGATATTTCTTTTGACATTTGCTTAATCGCTTTACTATTACAATTATCTAAATAATATTGTTTAATTAATTTCTTAGGCATTAATATTGATGCACCAAAATAATTTGCTTGCCATTCTAACCAATCTAAATCTGTTTTTAATTTATTTGAAATAACGTTGTTATATTCTACATCTCTATTTAAACACTTTATATAATCATTTTCTGTTGTATTTCCAACAATATTAAATAAATTAATTTGATTTTCATCTTCTATAAATTCCTTTCGATGCAAAATCCAATGTCCTAGTTCATGTGCTAATGTAAATTGATATCTCCCCTGCTGCTTTAAGTCATTAATCAGTATTTCATTTAATATAATTGTTCCTTTTTCAAATTTTTTCTTACAAATTTTATTGTTTTCATCTAATACATCAACATATCCTGTTTTAAATATCGTCATTCCTAAAAGTTCACCATTATCATCCAGTTTTTGATATTCTATTTTTAAACCTAATTTTAATTCTGCAATACTTTCTAAATCTAACATTCCTAACTTTTGTAATGAATTAGGTGAATTTTCTTTTAAAAATACCACTGCTTCATCCTCAATATCGCTTTTAGATAATATTTTACTTCTTCTCATTTTTTTTATCGCCTTCCATGTCTTTCTTCAGCTTTCTCAATAATGCTATAACTTCCGCATTTCCATTCACAAAATTCTCCACGTCTGCTGGAATTTCATCCTTAGTTTCTCCTGCTAAATCATATAATATTTTTTGTTCTTCTTCATCTAGCTTTAATATTTCAATAATTTTGTTTAACTTTTCATATGATAAAGCATTTCTCCTATTATTCTCCACATCACTTAAATATGTTGGAGATACATCAAGTTCTTTTGCTAACATTCTTAAGGACATTTCTCTTTCTTTCCTTTTATTGGCTAAATATTCACCAAATTTCATATCCATATTTATTCCCCTTTCAACTTATGTCAGCTTATATGCTTACATATTATCATTTTTTTTATTGCTTGTCAAGTATTTAGATTTTTTTTATTATTTAATCTTTAAAAAGCAAAATAACTTTGTACATAAAATACATATTATTTTGCTTTTTTAGTCTACATTTATATATACTTTTTAAAAGTATCTCTCATTAATACTGCTAAATCAATTGTTTTTTTCATTAATTCATTGTAATTGCTATGGTCATCAAAATTTAAACCTTTTATACGATAAATAATTCTTGAAGCTTTACTATTATCTAATCTTCTCCAGTCCAATTTAAATCCTAAATCATTTTCTATATCTTCTTTTCTCTCATATAGCTTATCAAATAATTCTTTATTATTTGTAATATATAATTCTACACCAATTAATGAATCTTTATTAACCAATGTTATATCAATATGAGCTTCACTTGTACCTATAGCAATATTATACCAATGATCTGTTGTTGGTTTTCTTGTATTAAATGGTTTTCCTCTTTCAATAACTACATCATTAAATTGACTCCAAAATTCAATTCTTTGAGATTGAGATTTATTCATACTCTCTTCATTACTAGAAGATTTATTATTTTTTATAAAATCATTTGGTTGTTCCACAACTTTAAACATTGGTGCTTTATCAGAGTTTCCTATTTTATAAGCATGTATTTCTATTAAGAAGAAATTCACATTGCTATTAGTATTATTATTTAACCATTCAATCGCACTTCTATGTTCTTCTCTTGCCTTTGTTACAATCCACACAACCACCTTTGCATCTAACCCAGAGGCATATGTAATTATTTTTCCTAAATGATCATGATTTGATATTTCTAATTGATTCTCAATAATGACTTTTGTACCAGTTGCTTCATCTCTTGCAAACAAATCACATCTATAAGAACCTACATAAGTTTCTTTACTTATATCTACTAATGTTAGTCCTAGTATATCATTTAAATTCTCAATATTTTCTTTTTTTGCCAACCATTCTGAAAAATCATATTGTTCATGCTTCCATAATTCTCTTATATCAACTTCTTCTAATTTACCAATTGCCATAATTTACTCCTTTTTTTCATTTATTAAATTTTGACACATCTTCATTAACTCTGCTACACAATCTTATTAAGCCATTTTCTTCCAGTCAAATCCATATGCTTCCATTCCTGCTTTGTCTTTTTCTTAGTAGGCTTTTCTTAATTCAACTGGCGTTGTTGACTAATTATACAAATCTGCAAGTACCAATAGAGATAAGAAATTATTGCATTAAGATTTATTAAATATTATTCTTACTTTTTATCTATTTAACTTTAAATTAATTACTACCTCTCTTAATGCTATTTTATAATCTATTATTTATCGTGTTAAAATCCCCCGACTCTTTTGACATAAAATTAACCTTGAATTTTACTTAAGCATTCTTTTAAGTTCATATACTCTAAATTAATCATGTACTGTTCCATATAACTATAATCAGGTTTATTATTTTTACTAGGTACCATTAATATTTGCCTTTTCATCCTTTTTTCATTAAATTTATATCCATATCTATATTTAGCTTTTTGTTTAAGTATAATGCATTTAAAAAACAATAAAATATGTTTATTATCTGTATAATGCAATAAATGAAATCTTTTTACATCATCGGAAAAAATACATTGATATGGATGATAAAAATTTTCTACAACACTTCCATTATAATTCACTCCTAATACATTTTTATCTAATGTACTATTAGTATTAGATACATAATTTGTTATACCGTTGTTAGAGTCACTTGACCCAATAAATGGCATTTTCCCCTCTAGCATGTTTCTTTTTTCTAATCTTTTTCCTGAGCTTATATTAAAAATTTCTTCAATAAAAAATTCTTTCCATTCTACTTCACTTAATTCTGGAATTTTTTTGTATTTCAAACCAGTTAACTGTTTTTTTATAAAATCAATATTTGTATTATTTTGATTGATCCATAATTCTTTTATATATTTTTCCATATACTTAAAATCTGGTAATTCTTTACTATCAATTGGTAACAATATTTTTTCTCTTGGAAAACGTTTAATTGAAACCGAATAACCAAAAGAATACTTTTTATATAAACTTTTAGTTATACATGTTACCAAAAACTGCCCTATATATTTATTAATTTTAAATTTTGGATTTAATACAATTATATGGGTGCCACTATAAGCCTTTTCTTGATAATATGCAACACCAAAATCAGATACAGTAATAGTTTTACCATTATGTTTAGGTAAACAATTAGTATATTTAATGATACCATTGTTATTATTTGTTGCTGATACATAAGGAGTCATTCCTGGTTTAGTGTCTTTTTGAGTGCTACCATTCCCGTTATCAATATCAAATAGCTCTCTTATCTCAAATTCTTTCCATTTCAAATCATTCATTTTAACCATTACTCTTCTCCTCTTCAAAAAGATAACCTCTCTTATGGGTAATAGAATTTATTTCAAAGGTAATATAATCTGCTATACTATTGTTAAAATCTTCTTCAGTAGGAAGTTCATCATTAAAATAATAAAAGCTATGCAACCATTCATCTGTATCTTCTATTGTAGTTTTTACACAAAATTTATTCTCATCTTCTATTCTATCAAACCATACATCTAATAAATGTTGTTTTCTATCTTTCGCTAATCCTGTTTCAACTAAACCAATATGAGGAGCTATTTTAAAACCATCATCTTCAAAATTAATAAATTTACATATATGGTTTTCTTTATGCATTTTTCCTGCTGTAAATACTGCTATACATGGCATTACACCAATACCATAAAAAGTATCTTTATTTAATGTAATTACGCCTTCTAATGTATGTTTTTTTAATATACTTTTCTTTAAGTTCTGTTCTATAGAAGTTTTTCCCGTTACAGAAGATTGAGGTATTATTACAGCACATCTAGAACCTACTATTAAAGAATCTAACAAATGCTCAACAAATGATAACTCATATAAACCAGGTGTTTCTTTTGTTCCTTGACTATATGGTGGATTCATCATTCCTACTGTTGCACCCTTCAATTGTAATTTTGGAGCACTTTGACTTAAAAA
This sequence comes from Clostridia bacterium, assembly GCA_045602745.1. Classification (GTDB taxonomy): domain Bacteria; phylum Bacillota; class Clostridia; order TANB77; family CAG-508; genus CAG-452. Next base: position 10,820 of record JAZSCD010000043.1, read on the forward strand.
GTCATCATTCATAAGATTACTTTTTCCATCGCCTCTTAATATCATGTTTGTCGTTGCTATTGTATACATATTAGACTGTAACTCTATACCTTGTAATTGTTTTTGTTTAATATTTTCTATAACTTCTTCATTATCAGCAAGTTTAAACATCCTATGCATTGCAGCGATTAGAAAACCACCTGTACCACAACAAGGATCTAATACAATATCATCTTTTTTTAAATTTACTATGTCACAAAACAACTCTGTTATATGCTTTGGTGTTAATACTATTCCTAATGCTTGTCCGTCTCCTCCTGAATATTTTACAAATTCGCTATAAAATTCTCCCAAGTAATCCTCACTAGAATTAGAAAATTTAATACATTTATAAATATTCAAATCCAAAAATTCAGTAAAATATTTTAATGGAGTTTTTCCCAATCTACTATTATATTCATTCAGAATTGTTGATGTTTTTATAAATGCAAATTCATTTAAGACCGTATTTCTTTTTACATCTGGCGAAACATTTACTCTTTTTAAATGATTTTCTATAGCATTGTAAATTTTCATACCATCCGTATTTATATTATCCCCTGTTAATTGACTAATCGAAAAACTATCTTTATCAATTTTCCCTTCATCTAGTGCTAATAAAATTCCTGATACTACTAAAGGTTTCTCTGTTTCTTTTAAATGACCATATTTCCATAAATCTTCATGTAAGCTTCTCGCTTCTTCTCTTATTTCAGATAATTCTTTTTCAATATTAGTATCTTGTTTTAACACAATTCTAGTATAATATTCTTCTATATTTTCACTATTAAAACTAATAAACGACTCAACCTCCTCTAGTTCTTTATAGTCAGTAGTTTCATTAACAAATATAGGTGTAATTTTATGCATTTTTTCATTTCCTGAAACGCCAATAGCAAATACTTCTTTATAATTGGTATTTTTTATAATATGTTTGGCATAAAATAATGCTCCGTTTATTGCATAATTTATTACATCTTCTGTTTTTTCACTTATTAAATTTTTTTCATCTCTTTTTTCATGTTTTTGTATATCTGCCTTATCTTCAATTACTATTACATAGTTGTTATTAACTACAGCTACATACTCCGGATATCCTGCATTTCCTGTTCCCTTTTTACTTGCAGTTTTTAAAGCATCATTAATCTCTTTTATATCCGACCCTTGAGCAGAAGCTTTTATACCTGCCTCTTTCAATAAATCATACACCCATAAATCTGTTTTTACTTCTTTCTTAGCCATTTTTATTCCCCCACTTTTCAATTATATTTATTGCCTCATATCCTTGCTTAGTTAATGCATATTTTCCCTTTTCCTTATATCTCTTCAAATAATTCAAATTTATTAACTCATTCATGTATTTGTTTGTTTTACTTTTTGAATAATGAAGCGTCTCTGCTATTTCTTGCTGACTTGATGATAAATATTTAGTTTTTCTATACTGAACTTCATTATCAGAAATCCATTTTAGTAATTTATATTTATCATTTGTAAAAACTTCTAAATCTGCCACCATTTTATCCTCCCAATTATTTTCTTCATTATATAATTACAGTTCTAAAAAGTCAACCAAAATGGTATAGATTTTAGAACTTTATTATCCTATTTAGATAGATACGTTTCTATTCCTCTTCTATCCCTTAAACCTTCATTCTCCCGAGAAGGCAAGAATAGATGTCAGCCGACATCCCCAAACAGCTTGAAAGCAGAGCTTTCAACACGGATGACACATAGCAAAAATAGCTGACAAATGTCAGCCATAGTATTTTTTATTCTATTATCCTATTCACAATTTTTGTGAAACTCTACCCCCTATGCTAGTTCCAGTAACTCTCATGTTCTATTTTTAATTCTATATACTTTATTAATTTATTTATAACATATTCGTTGTTTCTTATATCATTTTTACATCTTTCTAATGACAAAGCAACTTTTGAAGTATCTATATTTTTTAATACTTCTAATCTACCTTCATCTCTTTTACGTTTTACTAAAACTCTTATTGCTAATTTAATCATCTTTTCATCTTCTGGGCTAAAGTAATCACATCTAATTTTATTAAATACTTTATTTGCTTCGAAATCTATCATTCCTACTTTATATCTTTCCATTGTTTTTTGTGCATCTTCAAAATCTTTAGAAGTAAATTCTCCTACAAGTTCTTCTTTTACTTTTGGAATTATTGGTTCTTTTTTCACTTCAATTGGTTTCACTTCTTCTTTCTTTTCTTCTACTTTTAGCGTTTCATAAGTTTTGTGAATTACTTGTGGCTTAGGAGTTTCACAACAATTGATATACACTATATTAGGCTTTCCTACATCATCCCAAACATCTTTTATTAGCCCTACTCTATTTAATTCTTTATGAATTTTAGTAACTGTATTTATAGATACATTTAATGTGTTCATTAAATACTTTCTTGGATTTTCTATATACACTTTTCCCTCTTTATCTTTCTTTACATTTCTATTTTGTTGTATCAAATCTCTATAAATGCAATATGCTACTTTTGAATTTAATCCTACATCTTTATATTTATCATCTTCAAACAAAAATTTATATAATTTAAAAAATCTATTCATACCTTATATTTTTAAAGGGATATCAATCTTAAATTATTGTTATCCCTTTTATGGCTTTTTGCTATTTCTAACTCTCCCACACTTTTTATTTATTTTTGAAATAGCTTTGTAAACCATTTTAATTCCTCCTAACTTAAGAATTTATAGAAGCTTCTTCTTGTTTT
>JAZSCD010000044.1:0-20924 GCA_045602745.1 Clostridia bacterium
ATACTATAAAAAAAGATATTAAAACAAAGATATTTGGAATAGAAATGGTAGAAAAAACAAATGAAGAAATGAGACTATTAAGTTTGCAGAAAAAAATTGAGAATAGAAAGATACAAGAAGAACAATTAGAAGAGAATGATATAGCTAAATTAAAAATTTTATATTGTAAACAGATATTAGAATTAAACAATAAACTTGAAACTAATCTGAAATAGTAAATTAATTTAAAAAATTAGACTCTAAAAAAATTTATACATTTAATTATAGATATTAAAATATTAGAAATGAGGAAGTACAATAAATATTAAAAAAATTATAGATAAAAATAAAATTAAAACTCCAGCTCATATTATTGATTTGAACCAAATTAATAAAAATTTAGAGAACATAAATTATATAAGAAAAGAAACAAACACAAAAATTTTCTTAGCTCTTAAAGGATTTTCAAATGATAATATTTTGAAATATTTTATAGATAAATTAGATGGAGTAAGTAGTAGTGGGTTGTTTGAAGCAAAGCTAGGAAAAGAGCTAAAATGTAAAGTAAGTACATTTTCTACTGTTTATAAAAATAGTAATATTAAAGAAATTTGTGAGAACAGTGAATATATTATATTTAATTCAGTAAATCAATATAAAAAATATTTTAAATATACACAGAAAGAAAATTGTTCAGTAGGCATAAGAATTAACCCAGAATATACAGAACTTCCAGAAGAATTTGGAGCAAATACTTGTAAAAAAGATTCACATTTAGGAATAAGAAAAAACGATATGCCATCTATAAATGAATTTTGTAAAGGAAAAATAGAGGGAATACATCTTCATACAATGTGTGAACAAAAATCAGATACATTAGAAAGAACTATTGCGCATTTAATTAAAAACTATGATGAATATCTAAAAAATATTAAATGGTTGAATTTAGGAGGAGGTCAATTATTAGGTAGTATAGATTATGATACACAAAAAGCTATACATGCAATAAAAATGTTGACTGAAAGGTATAAGATAGACGTGATTTTAGAGCCATGCGAAGGAATAATGCTAAATAGCGGATATTATATATCAAAAGTAATAGATTTATTATATAACAATACTAATATAGCTATCATAGATGGATCTGCAGTATGTCATATGATAGATTGGATATATAGAGGTTGGGATAAAGATATTTTAGGAACAGATGATTCATATAAAAACAATTATAAAATAGTTGGGTGTTCATGTTATGCAGGAGATTCTTTTGGAAATTATAATTTCAAAAAAAGCTTAAAGATTGGAGATAAAATAATTTTTACAGACACAGCCCATTATACATTGGTAAAAAGCAATATGTTTAATGGAATCGCATTTCCAAGTTTATATATAATAGATTCAGATAAAAATATGCAAAAAGTAAAAGAATATGATTATGAGTGTTTTAAAATGATAGTATAATATTAATTAAAAGAATACTTATGTACTGCAATTTACATATCAAAAAAGTTGAGAATCCTTTATATAATTGATGTACAATTATGTAAAGGAGTTTTTTATGGAATTTGAAGAAGTTATAAATAAAAGAATAACAACTCTAAGATATAAAAAGCAAAAAGTTGAAGAAAAAGATATACAAAAAATTATAGATAGTGCAATAATTGCCCCATCTGCTAAAAATAGGCAACCTTGGAGATTTTATATTCTAAATCAAGAAGAAAGAAATAAAATTGCAGATATGATGGATAAATGGGAAGGGACAACAAAAGAAAATGAATTAGGGATAGTAACAACTATACATAGGTCAGCAAATGTAATTAGAACTGCAAGTGATGTAATACTTGTATATAAATATGGACAAAAAGTAATATATAAAGAAACAGTAGACATTCTTTCAATAGGTGCAGCAATACAAAACATGATACTTACAGCAACAAATTTAGGAATAGATAGTACCTGGGTTGCAGATGTAAGATTTATTCCTTGTGAAATAAATAAATATTTAAAAATAGAAAATATGGAACTAATGAGCGGAATTGCACTTGGATTTAGGTCAAAAGAACCAAAGAAAAAAGCAAGATTTAAAAAAGAATATTTATTATTAAATAAAAGGATGTAATATATGGATAATAATTTTAAAGAAAGAATAAGTGATATGAGTAATTATACTTACATACCACAATTACCACAGTTTTCTAAAGCAGCAGAAGAAAAAGCTAGACAAATATTATCTGATATGGATAGAAAATATAGACACAAAATTGTTGAAGGAATGGAAAATGATACTACAATTATACATGTTAGGGAGAATAACTATAATGGCAGAAAAGTTATTCAATTTCAAGCAAGAACTACCGGATGCAATATGAAAAAATGTGGTTCATGCTGGAATTGCAATTATGGTATAAAAGAAAATAGTATAGTTACTGCAAAAGAATATATACAAGAATTTGAAAAGTTAATTGATAAATACGAAGGCGATACAATGGTAATGGAAGCAATGGGAAGTGTTACAGATAAAAAAGAATTTCCAAGAGAAGCGCTGCTTTCAATGATAGATATCGCTTTAAAAAAAGGTGAATTTAAAAGTTTAACACTTGAAACACATATTACCCAAATAGACGAAGAACTTGTAAAATATATAGTTCAAAAAAACCAAGAACTACCAGAAGAAAAAAGAAAAAGAATATCTTTTGAAGTTGGAATTGAAGATTTTAATCCAGAGAATAGAAAATTAATAAATAAATTAGGGGTTACAAATGAAAGAATAAAACAAGTTTATGATATGTTAAAAAAATACGGTATAGGGTTAGATACTAATTTAATATATGGATTTCCATTTCAAACAGAAGTAGAAAGAATAAGTGCTATGGCAGAAAATATTAAGTATGCTAAAGAAAACCTTCCTGATGTAGGTATAATAATGTTTTTAATGAGTATAAAAGATAATACAATAATGCGGACATATGGAGCAAAATGGTCATTATAAATTACCTAATCCATGGGGATTTGTAGAGGCAGCAAAAATAGCAATACAAGAAGGTGGAGATAATTATGTTGGATTTTCGTGGTTTGGAGAGAAAGAAGATCCTATAGTAGGACAAACAAAAGCATATTGTTGCCCAGATTGTCAAAAACTAATAATAGATTCTCTAAAAAGAATTAATAAAACATTTGATAAAAGTGCAAAATTACAAATATTACAAGAGCTGTTTAACAAAGCAAAAGAATTAGATTGTAGACATTACGAAGAATTTCAAAAAGAATTAGAAGAAAGTAAAAAAACTAATACAAGAAAAACACCAGAAAGAAGATTACATGATTATTATACAGATATAATAAATAACCAAACAGGAGCACGTTTAACATATCCAGACGGACCAGAACTGTGAATAATATAAAGATTCGTAAATTTACGAAGGATAGTAACTAAAATTTAAAACTATGCACTAAAAAATATTAAAATACACGTGTTTGCTAAATTATGTTAATTGTGTTATAATAAAAATTACAAATTCTATATATTTGTAGTACAACTTTTTCTTTAATAAAAAACAAAAGGAGGAATTATACCATGAAGGAAGAAGTAATGTATTTTAATATACCTGATGGGTTTGATTGCCGGAGGGTATATGTAACAGAAGACAGAAGAATTGGGATCGTTTATACAAGAAGAAATCCGTTGGCAATTAAAGAATTTGCACCGAGCATGGTTTCAATACCTAAGCCAATACCTTTAATTGGTGGAACTGAAGTTTATCAAAAAGATAACGGCACACCATATTGGTACTGTAGAATTAAAGAAGGAAGAGATGAATTTATGCATCTTTACTTTGAAGATTTGACAGAATACGATTTACTGTATGAGGCAAATGGTAAGAAACGCGAATTTAAAACAGAAAAGCAAAAACATTTTAAAAAGTATGTTTTGAAAGCATTAAATAACAAGCCAATTGAAGGATATCGTTGGATACCTGTATTTGAACCATCAAAAGACTCGGAAGGTAATCTTCAATATGTTTCAGGAAAAGAAGTATTAAGAGGCATTAGCTTAACAGAGTGGGATAATTTAATTAATAGTTATTCCATAGAAAATGGTAGTCAGAAAGCTTCTATTACTACATATTTCTTGATGGCATTAAGATGGTTAAAAGACGGAGTTGCTACTCTTGAACAGTTAGCGGAGGATTCTAAAGAGTTGGGAAACTATTATAATAGTGAAAATTCTAAAAAAGGATTTGAAGAAGCAGGTAAAAGATGCTTTGGAGGACTTTGTGGTTTTGTAGGAAATACTAATAAAATCGTAATAGACAATGACTCATTTTCAGGAATTTCAATTGTTGGTGCTAATTTCACCTGTTGGGGATGGGAGTCTCCATTAGCAAATGTGTTGGATGCCAATAATCCAAATAATAATCCAAAATTTATTAAATTCTTTTGCGTAGCTCTTATTGAACTTACCAAGTAACTTCTGTTACAACTACAAAGAGGGAACCTTTAAACTGAGGTTCTCTTTTTAATTATAAAAATATAAAAAAAGCCGTTTTTTATTTACAAAAAATGTAAATTATGATACTATTAAACAAATTTAAATCAATTAATTTTATTTCATGGCAATTCGCCAATAGATTTCAAACAAATTATATGAGAGATAATTAAAAGTGTAGAGAAAATGTAGGGGCGACTAGTAGTCGTCCGCTCTTCAGAGAAACTGCAAGAATAATATAATCTAATATTATAGATAGATATCTAGAAAGGAATTTTATGAAAAAGGATTTACCAGAAAGAAAAAATATTCGATTAAAATATTATGATTATTCAAATGTAGGTTTATATTTTATTACAATATGCACAAAAAACAGAATAGAATTATTAGGTACAATTAAAGATGGTAATTACATTAAATTAACGGAAGAAGGAATTATAGTAGAAAAATCTATAAAAACAATAGAGAAAATATTTAGTAATGTTATAGTAGATGAATATATAGTTATGCCAAACCATATACACATAATTATTGCAATAAATAATAAAAATGGAGTAAGTATATCTAGAATAATTAAACAATATAAGATGTATGTCAGTAAAAGAATAGGATATTCTATTTGGCAGAAGCTATTTTATGAACATATTATAAGAAATGAAAAAGAATATTATAATATAAAAGAATATATAAAAAATAATATAATAAATTGGAAAACAGATAGATATTTTTAAGTGATTCTACGAAGAACGGACGACTACTAGTCGCCCCTACATTTTCTCTACATATTTGTAAGTTTGGCAAAAAAGTTTATTGCATTAAAAAATATAATATGATATATTAAACCCAACAATGATTATTGTGAGGAGGAAGAAAATGGAAAGATTAGATGAAAAATTTGTAGAAGCCTGGATAAATAAATTAAAAACATATTGGTTTAACAAAGATACAGAAAAAGCGGTTTCATTATTTACAAAAACAGAATTCTATCAAGAAACACCATTTATGGAAGCTTACACAACAATTGATGAAATAAATTTAGAATGGCAACACGTAAAAAATGAAAATATTCATAAAATAGAGATAAATGTATTAGCGATAGATGGTTATACTGTAATTGCGCAGTGGTATTTAGAACAAAACAATAAAATATTTGATGGAATTTATGAAATTAAGTTTAACAAAGAATTAGAATGCATATATTTTAAAAGTTGGGAAATGTCTAAAGAGAGCAATATATAAAAGGAGTTATTTTATGTATGATGTTATAATAATAGGAGCAGGACCTGCCCGGAATAACAGCAAGTTTATATACACGGAAGAAGTAATTTAAAAACATTAGTTATATATAATGATAAATCAAGTTTAGAAAAAACAGAAAAAATAGATAACTATTATGGATTTGAAAATGGAATAGACGGTAAAAAATTATACGAAGATGGAATAAATCAAGCTAAGAATTTAGGAATAGAAGTAAAAAACGAAGAAGTAATAAAAATAGAAATTGAGCAAGATGGATTTGGTGTTACTACAGAAAAAAATAAATTTGAGGCAAAAACAATTGTACTTGCAACAGGAAATAAAAAGAATACACCAAAAATAAAAGGAATAAAAGAATTTGAAGGTAGAGGAATAAGCTATTGTGCAATTTGTGATGGATTCTTTTATAGAAATAAAAATGTAGCAGTAATTGGAAGCGGAAATTATGCAATTTCGGAAACAAATGATTTAATAAATATAAGTAAGGAAATAACTATATTAACAAATGGAGAGAAGGCACCAGAAATTAGAGCAGATAATGTTAAAATAAACGAAAAAGAAATACTAGAAGTTAGAGGAGAAGAAAAAGTAGAAGAAATTAGATTTGCTGATAATACTAGTTTAAAAACAGATGGAATATTTATTGCTGAGGGAATTGCAGGAAGCTCAGAATTTGCAAAAAAATTAGGAATATTAATGCAAAAAAATAGTATAATAGTAAATGAGAAAATGGAAACAAATATACCTGGTATATACGCATGCGGAGATTGTACAGGAGGCTTATTGCAAATATCTAAAGCTGTGTACCAAGGCACAGTAGCAGGATTAGAAATAGCAAAATATTTAAAAAAATAGGTTCTAGGGACTGTCCCTCTTTTGTTCCGAACGGAAGCAAAAGGGGACTGTCCTGAACCGGAAAGATTCATTACAATAAAAAATAAGGAGGCCATAATATGAGCGTATTAAAAATTACAAATAAAAATTTTGAGGAAGAGGTTTTAAATTCGGATAAACCAGTAATAATAGATTTTTATGCAGATTGGTGCGGTCCATGTAAAATGATGTCACCAATAATTGATAGCATTGCAGAAGAAAACAAAGAATTAAAAGTAGGAAAAATAAATGTGGATGAATCTCAAGAATTAGCAGTAAAATATAACATTATGAGCATTCCTACAATAATTATTTTCAAAAATGGAAATGAATACAAAAAATTTGTTGGAGTAACTAGCAAGGAAAATATATTAAAAGAAATTTAAAAATAAATACCATGGATATTAAAATTTCTATGGTATTTTTTATACTTATATGATATAAAAAATATATAGCTGAATAAAAACATGCAGGATGTAAAAAATATAAGTATATTTAAAAGGAGGAAAGATTTTTATGGAAAGAAAAATTAAAGTAGTGCAACTAGGGACAGGAAAAATGGCGAAATATACTATGAGGTATGTTTTAGAAAAAGGTGGAGAAATTGTAGGAGCAATTGATGTAAACCCAGCTGTTATAGGAAAAGATATAGGAGAAGTAATAGGTGGAGAAAATTTAGGTGTTAAAGTAATAGATTTTAAAGATGCAGAAGAGATGCTAAAAGAAACAAAACCAGATGTATGTATTGTAGAAACAATGAGTTTGTTAAGTGATTTAGAAGGACCTTTAATGTTATGTGCAAAACTAGGAATAAATGCTATTACAACATGTGAAGAAGCATTTTACTCTTGGAATTCAAATCCAGAATTAACTAAAAAAATAGACGAACTTGCAAAACAAAATGGATGTACAATAACAGGAAGTGGATATCAAGATATATATTGGGGACAATTAATAACAAGTATTTGTGGTTCAACACAAAAAATTACAAAAATAAAAGGAAGTTCAAGCTATAATGTAGAAGATTATGGAATAGCATTAGCAAGAGCTCATGGTTCAGGACTTACAATGCAAGAATTCGATGAACAAGTGGCTTCAGTAGATAAAATAAGTGATGAAGAAAGAAAAAAAATAATTGAAGAGGGAGAATATTTACCATCATATATGTGGAATGTAAATGGATGGCTATGTGATAAATTAGGATTAACAGTAAAATCACAAACACAAGTAACAGTTCCAACAACATATAAAGAAGATATTTATTCTGAAACTTTAGGAGAAACAGTTAAAGCTGGAGATGCAACAGGAATGAGTGCGATAGTTACAACAGAAACTAACGAAGGAATTACAATAGAATCAGAATGTATTGGTAAAGTATATTCAAGTGAAGACTTTGATAAAAACGAATGGACAGTATATGGAGAACCGGATACAACAATAACAGTAGCAAGACCTGCAACAGTAGAACTAACATGTGCAACAATTGTAAATAGATTACCAGATTTAATAAATGCAAAACCTGGATTTGTGCCAACATCACAAATAGGAGAATTAAACTTTAAATCAAAAGCATTAAACGAATATGTAAAATAGTAAATTATAAAATGGGTGGAATTTATTTCCGCCCATTTTATAATTTATTTATAATTTATTGCACATAAAAAAGTGTTATGCTAAAATTGTAAAAGATTGTTACAAATTTGGAAAAAAGGAGAAAAAATATGTGGTTTATTTTTGCATTAATTACACTTTTAAGCTGGGGAACAGCAGATTTATTTTATAAAAAAGGAGCAGATGAGGAGGATAAATATAGTCATTTAAAAACATCTATGATGGTTGGATTAGTAATGGGGATTCACGCTATATGTATGTTATTATTTACAGATATGAATTATAATTTTATAAATATACTTATATATTTACCAGTATCTTTGATGTACATATTATCAATGACAATTGGATATTTTGGATTAAGATATTTAGAAGTATCTATATCTTCACCAATACAAAATTCGTCTGGTGCAGTTGCGTGTTTGCTTTGTTTAATTTTTTTAAATCAAACTGTAGATTTAGTTAGTGCAATTGCAATAATATTAATTAGTATTGGTATATTTATGCTTGGAGTACTAGAAAAATCAAAACAAAAAGAATATGAAGAATTAAATAATAAAAAATACAAAATAGGATTTATTGCATTTATGATACCTGTTATATATTGCGTAATAGATGCATTAGGAACCTTTTTTGATGCGTATTATTTAGATAGTTTAGAACTAACACCTCTTAAAAATGTAACAGAATTAACTTTAGAAAATGTTGCAAATACTTCTTATGAATTAACATTTTTAATATGTGCTATTTTAATTTTTGTTTTTCTTAAACTTATAAAAAAACAAAAGCTTGTAATAAAAGAACAAAAAGAAAGAGCAAGTGCTGCAATATTCGAAACTATAGGACAATTTACGTATGTTTATGCAATGAGTGGAGCAAGCATAATTGCTGCACCTATGATTTCTGCATATAGTATTATATCGATTATATTATCAAGAATATTTTTAAAAGAAAAACTTAATAAAAAACAGTATGGAGTAGTTGCACTGGTAATGCTAGGAATTGTACTGTTGGGAATAAGTGATGTGTAGAGAAAAGAGAAAAATATGGAGCAAGAAATTAGAAATAAATTATTTCAAATGCAAGATTTAAAATATAAAGAATTTAATAGTGATTTGTGTCCTAATGTAGATAATATAATAGGAGTAAGAATTCCAGATTTAAGAAAATATGCTAAAGAATTGTACAAAAACAACAAACTTAATGAAATAAAAATAGAAGACCATTATTATGAAGAATTAATGCTTCAAGGAATGATAATAGGATTTCAAACAAAAGAAAATATAGAAAATGTAATAGAAAAAATAAAACAGTTTGTTCCTAAAATAAATAGTTGGGCAGTATGTGATACATTCTCAGCAGGGCTTAAAATAACAAAAAAATATCCAAAAGAAATGTTTGAGGTAGTTAAATTATATTTAAAATCTAAAAAAGAATATGAATTGAGATTTAGCATAGTAATGCTACTTGACTATTACATAAATAATGAGTATATTGATGAAGTGTTAGAGATTTTAGGTAATGTAAAATCTGATAAATACTATGTTCAAATGGCAAATGCTTGGGCAATTGCAGAATGCTTAGTAAAATATTATGAAAAAACAAAGTTGTTTTTAGAAGACAGCAACTTAGATAAATTTACACACAATAAAGCAATACAAAAAGCAATAGAATCTTATAGAATAACAGACGACAAAAAGCAAGAATTAAGAAAAATGAAAATTTAGTAATAAACAGTAAAATTTAAATAACCTGTAGGGGCGGACTGCGTTTGCCTGCGGGCGACTACTAGTTGCCCCTACAAATTTATTGTAAAAAAAATATATATATGATAAAATGCAATAGAATTAAATTTATATTAGAAAAGAGGAAACTAAATGAAAAGAATAGTAACAATTCAAGATATATCATGTGTAGGAAAGTGTTCTTTAACAGTTGCACTTCCAATAATATCTGCAATGGGAGTAGAAACTGCAGTTGTACCTACAGCAGTTCTTTCAACACATACAATGTTTAAAAATTTTACTTTTAGAGATTTAAGCAGTGATATACCACTTATTCAAAAACATTGGAAAGAAGAAAAAATTAATTTTGATAGCATTTATACTGGATACTTAGGCTCTATAGAACAAATAGATATGTTAAAAGACTTTTTTAAAGAATTTAAAACTCCAGATAATTTTATATTTATAGACCCAGTTATGGGAGATAATGGAAAATTATATACAGGATTTAATCAAGAATTTGCAGATGAGATGGCAAAACTATGTAATTTAGCAGATATAGCAGTTCCAAATTTAACAGAAGCAAGTTATATGTTGCACAAAGAATATAAAGAACAATATACAGAAGAAGAAATTAAAGAACTATTAATTGAGTTAAGCAATTTAGGACCAAATAAAGTAGTGCTTACAGGAGTTAGTTTTAAAGAAAATGAATTAGGAGTTATGAGCTACGATAAACAAACAAATCAATTTTTTACATATTTTAGAGAAAAAATAAATGTAAAATATCATGGAACAGGAGATGTGTTTGCAAGTACTTTAGTTGGAGCATTAGTAAACGAAAAATCTTTAGAAGAAGCTTTAAAAATTGCCGTAGATTATGTGTGGGAAACAATTAATGACACATATATAGAGAAAAAAGAAGATGCATATGGAGTAAATTTTGAAAACAAAATACCTTATCTGATAAACAGAATAAATATGTAGGGGTCGCCGCCCACGGCGACCCGCAAATATGGAGTATAAACTATGAAAATAATATATGGAAGCGGAAACAAAGCAAAAATAGAAAAAGTAAAAAATTATTTTGAAGCAAATAAAATAGACATAGAAATATTGTCTTTAAAAGATATAAATTTTAATATGGAAATAGACGAAAATGGTAAAACATTTGAAGAAAATTCTTTAATAAAAGCAAAAACAATAAAAGAATTTTGCTTAGGAAATAATATAAACGAAATAATCGTAACAGATGATGCAGGACTATGTGTAGATGCTTTAAATGGTGCACCTGGAGTATATAGTGCAAGATATGCAGGAGACCATGCATCACAAGAAGAAACAATTAACAAATTATTAAAAGAATTAAAGGATGTGCCAGAAAATAAAAGAACAGCAACTTTTGTATGTGTACTTACAGCAATTTTAACAAATGGAGAAATTATATCTGTAAGAGGAGAAACAAAAGGAAGTATTGCAACTAAGCCAGGATTAATGGGAAAATTAACATATGGACCTATATTTATTCCAGAAAAATTTGGAAGAGTAATGAATGAATTAACCCAAGAAGAAATGGGAGAAACACATAGAGAAAAAGCGTTAAAAGAACTGGTGAAAAAATTGAAATAATGTTCAGGAGATAATAGACAACAGTAGAGTAAATGTAGGGGCGACTAGTAGTCGCCCGTTCCTTACAGAGCCTTACTTAAGAAAATTATTAATAGCATTTTCTTCGAAGCGCGGGCGAACAATGTTCGCCCCTACAAATACTCTACAATTTTAAATTTCGGACTGAACTGTAATAATATATAAACAGATAATATAATTTCTATTAAAACCTATTGATTTAAAAAAAGTTTATGATACAATACATTTGTAAAACAATTTACTCATATAAAAATATTTAAATATAAATGGAGGATAATATGGAACAAAAAATAAAAACTAAATTTGAAGAATTATTTGGAAACGAAGGAGAAATTAAAACATATTTTGCACCAGGGAGAGTAAATTTAATAGGAGAACATACAGACTATAATGGTGGACATGTATTTCCATGTGCATTAACAATGGGAACATATGCAGTAGCTAGAAAAAGAAATGATAACAAATTAAGACTATATTCAATGAATTTTGAAGAACTTGGAGTATTAGAATCTACAATAGACGAATTAGAATATAAAAAAGAAGAAGATTGGATAAATTATCCTAAATCTATGATTTGGGTAATGAAAGAAGAAGGATTTAATATAGATACTGGATTTGATATTGTATACAATGGAACAATACCAAATGGAGCAGGACTTTCTTCATCAGCTTCAATAGAAGTATTAACAGGTTTTGTATTAAAAGATTTATTTAATTTAGATGTAGATATGACAAAACTTGCATTATTAGGACAAAAAGCAGAAAATAAATATATAGGTGTAAATTGCGGAATTATGGATCAATTTATAATTGCGAACGGTAAAAAAGATTGTGCTACATTTTTAGATACTTCAAATTTAAGTTTTGAATATGCACCTGTAAAATTAGAAGATGCTAAAATAGTAATTATGAATACAAATAAAAAAAGAGGACTTGGAGATTCAAAATACAACGAAAGAAGAGCAGAATGTGAAAAAGCTTTAGAAGAATTACAAACTAAATTAAATATAAAATCTTTAGGAGAATTAACTGAAGAAGAGTTTGAGAATAACAAACATTTAATAAAAGATGAAAACAGACAAACAAGAGAAAAACATGCTTTATATGATAATCAAAGAACAATAAAAGCAGTAAATGCATTAAAAGATAATAAAATAGATTTATTAGGTGAATTAATGGTTGCATCACACAATTCTTTAAGAGATGATTACGAAGTAACAGGTATAGAATTAGATACACTTGTTGCAGAAAGTTTAAAACAAAAAGGTGTAATAGGTGCAAGAATGACAGGAGCAGGATTTGGTGGATGTGCAGTAAGTATAGTAAAAACTGATAAAGTAGAAGACTTTATAAAAAATGTTGGAAAAGCCTATAAAGAAAAAATAGGTTATGACGCAGATTTCTATGCAGTAGAAATCGGAAACGGACCAACAATATTATAGTAGGGGCGGGCCTTGTGTCCGCCCGTTCTTCAAGGAGGAAAGAGTAATGGACTGTTTTATGTGTAAAGGAGAAGTAATAGAAAAAGAAGTTAATTATATGGTAGACCTTGAAAACACAATTATTATAAAAGGAGTTCCATCAAAGGTATGTACTGAGTGTGGCGAACAATATTTTGACGATAAAACATCAGAAAACATTGAGAACATAGTAAACAAATTAAAAGATTTATCAACAGAAGTAACTATTATAAATTATAAAGAAAATGTTGCTTAAAATTAAATAAAAAGAAGGAATAAATATGAGTATTATAGGAATTGATATAGGTAGTTCCACAACCAAAATAATAGAATATGCAAAAGATGAAATAATTAATAAGGCAATTGTTACCAACAAAGATGTAGAACAAATATTAGAAGAATTTCTAAATAAGAATAATATAAATACAAAACAAATAGAGAAAATTGTAGTAACAGGCATTGGAGCAGATAAATTAAAAAACAATAAATACAATATTCCAATAAATGTAGTAGAAGAGTTTAAAGCAATAGCAACAGGGGGCTTATATTTATCAGACAAAAAAGAAGCGTTAATTGTAAGCATTGGTACAGGAACTGCTTTTGTGAGAGCAAATAAGAATGAAATAAAACATATAGGTGGAACAGGAGTTGGAGCAGGAACATTAACAAATCTTTGTAATAAATTTTGCAGAGCAAATTCTTTTGAAGATATAATAGAATTGTCAAAGCAAGGAGATTTATCTAAAATAGATTTAAGAATAGGAGATAAAACAACTGAAAAAATAGATACACTTCCATATGATTTAACACTTGCTAATTTTGGAAACTTAAGTAAAGATGCAACAAATGCAGATATTGCATTAGGTATTTTAAATATGATATTTGAAGTGATAGGAATGATGGCTGCATTTGCAATAAAAAATGATACAACAAAAGAAGTTGTATTAATTGGAAACATAACAGCTATACCTAGTGTAAAAAGAATATTAAAGAAGATAGAAGAAACACAAAGTATAACATTTATTGTTCCAGAAAATGCAGAGTTTGGGGTAATAATTGGTGCGATAAAGAGTATTTAGATTGTGTAATGGAATTAATGCAAACGTTGTAGGGGTCGGCCTTGGTCGACCCTAAAATATTAAATTGTTTTGATGTTTATTTGGACAGAGCAAGCCCTGCCCCTACATATTAAAATTAAAAAAATTATAAAAATAACAATTGACAAAGATTGGTTTTTCATAGATAATTAATATATTGATTAAAGAGAAAACACAAGAAAAAATTTAAAAGTTACAAAGGAGGTACATTAAAGATGTACATATTTAATAAGATTACAGTAAATCCACAATTACCAAAGAAAATTGAAAAAATATCAGAAATAGCTAACAATTTATGGTGGTCTTGGAACACAGAATTTTTAAAATTATTTAAGAAAATAGATATAGATTTATGGGAAAAATGCGGAAAGAATCCTGTAAAATTTTTAAAACAAGTAGATCAAGAAAAAATAGAAGAAATAGCAGAAAATGCTGAGTTTATAAAAGAGTATAATAAAAATGTAGAAAATTACGAAGGATATATAAACAGTAAAAATACATGGTTTAATAAAAACTATCCAAACAACAAAAATGATGTAATAGCATATTTTTCAGCAGAATATGGATTAGATGAAATTTTACCTATATATTCTGGAGGACTTGGAATGCTGTCTGGAGATCATTTGAAATCTTCAAGCGATTTAGGTATTCCACTTGTAGCAGTTGGATTATTATATAAAAATGGATATTTCCATCAAAAAATAAATAAAGCAGGTGGGCAAGTATCAGAGTATCAGGACATAGAACTAGACAGTTTACCAATTATTCCAGTTAAAAGAGAAACAGGAGAAGATTTAATAATATCTGTAAATATGCCAAAGAAAAAACTTTATTTAAAAGTTTGGAAAATACAAGTAGGAAGAGTAAACTTGTATTTATTAGATTCAGATATAGAAGAAAATATAGAAGAATATAGAGGGATAACACTAAGACTATATGGCGGAGACCAAGAAATGAGAATTCAACAAGAAATAGTTTTAGGAATAGGTGGAGTAACTGCATTAAAAGAATTAGGACTTAATCCTACAATTTATCACATGAATGAAGGACATTCATCTTTCTTAGTTTTAGAGTTAATAAGACTAATAATGGAAGAAAAGAAAGTATCATTTAATATTGCAAAAGATATAGTAACAGCAAAAACTGTATTTACAACACATACGCCAGTTCCTGCTGGAAACGATATATTCACAACTACATTGGTAGAAACATATTTTAAAGATTTTTGGGTTCCACTTGGAATTTCAAAAGAAGAATTTTTAGAATTAGGTATGAAACCAAAAGAAGAAAACAAAACAACTTTTAATATGGGAATATTAGCATTAAAAATTGCAGGTAAGAAAAATGGAGTAAGTAAATTGCATGGAGCAGTTTCAAGAGAATTATTTGGAGAAGTATGGCCAGACATTACACCAAATGAATCTCCAATTACATATGTAACAAATGGAATACACACATGCACTTGGCTTGCACCATCACTTAAACAACTATATAATAAATATTTAATACCATATTGGCAAGATAAAATACACGAAGATGAAACTTGGGAAAAAATAAATAAAATTCCAGATGAAGAATTATGGAATGAACATACATTAAGAAAAGAAAGACTATTTAAGTTAGTAAAAGAAAATGTAACAAATAGATTAAGAAATAATGGAGTGCCATACAACCAAATAACAGAAATAACATCAAAATTAAATCCAAACGCATTAACAATAGGGTTTGCAAGAAGATTTGCAACATATAAAAGAGCTACATTAATATTTAAAGATTTAGAAAGAATGACTCAAATATTAAATGACGAATCAAAACCAGTTCAATTAATATTTGCAGGAAAGGCACATCCAAAAGATATAGAAGGCCAAAATTTAATAAAAAGAATACACGAAATATCTATGATGCCACAATTTAAAGGAAAAATATTTTTACTAGAAGGATATAACATGGATGTATCAAGACATTTAATTTCTGGTGTAGATGTTTGGCTTAATAATCCAAGAAGACCAATGGAAGCATCTGGAACAAGTGGAGAAAAAGCATCTGTAAATGGAGTTATAAACTTTAGTATATTAGATGGATGGTGGGCAGAAGGATATAATCAAAAGAATGGTTGGGCAATAGGAACAAATGCAGAATACTATTCTTACGAAGAACAAGACAGAGCAGATAGCGAAAGCATTTATAACATATTAGAAAACAAAATAATACCAACATACTATAATAAAGAAGAAAATGGAATTTCTAAGGATTGGCTTACATTAATGAAAAACTCTATAATATCAACAGGTGGAAAATATAGTACTTCTAGAATGCTTGTAGATTATACAAATCAATTGTATATGCCATTATGTGATTTAACTAATAATTATTATAGAAACATAGATGTAGTTACAGAATATAATAATGTAAAAAAAGGTTTAATCTTAAATTGGGAAGATATAGTAATTGAGCAAGGTAACAATTTAGATAATATTTCTATGGATGCAGGAAAAAATATAGAAGTTGCATGTAATATAAAACTGCCAAATATAGATGTAGAAAATATAGAAGCACAAGTATATTATGGAAAAATATTAGATAATGGAACAATAGAAAACATAAGTATAATACCAATGACATTAGCAAATAGTGATAATGAAAAAAGGGTATATACATATAATGCAAAAATAGAATTAAAAACAGGCGGAAACTATGGATATACATTTAGAGTAATGCCAAAACATGAAATGTTATTAGATAGTGCTAATTTAAATTTAGTAAAATGGATAACAAAATAAGAAAGTAAAAAACACTCTTTTGAGTGTTTTTTACTTATTAAAAAAATTATTAGAATTAGTAGTTATATATTATTGACAATGAAAGTATGTAGATATATAATTCAATAAAAAGATTGCTAAAAAGAAGAGGAAAATGATGAAAAAAAGTATAAAAATTTTAATAGCAGTACTTATAATAATTTTATTGTTAGTTGGTGCTGCAGTTTATTATGTATTTAACAAATTAAATAAGGTAAATTATATAGAAATTCCAAAAGAGGAAATTGAAATAACAGAAGGTGTAGAGGAAAATTTAAAAGGATATAGAAATATTACTTTATTTGGAATAGATACAAGAGATGATACATACGAAGGAAGTAGAACCGATTGCATAATAATAGCAAGTGTAAATCAAGAAACAAAACAAATAAAGCTTGTTTCAGTATATAGAGATACATATTTAGAAATACCTGGAAGAGGATTAGATAAAGTAAACCATGCATATTCGTATGGCGGACCAGCACTTTCTATGAGTACTTTAAATACAAATTTAGATTTAGATATAACAGAATTTGTAACAGTTAATTTTACTGCAACAAAAGATATAATTGATTATATTGGTGGAGTACAAATAACAGTAACTGATGCAGAAGCAACAAAAATACCAGAAATAACAACAGGAGGGACTTATACACTTAACGGAAAACAAGCTTTAGCATATGCTAGAATAAGAAAAATAGATAGTGATTATGCTAGAACAGAAAGAATGAGAACAGTGGTTACAGCAGTATTTGAAAAAGCAAAAAACATGAATGTTGGACAATTAAATAGTTTAGCAGATAAAATATTACCAGAAATATATACAAATATATCAAAAACAGAAATTTTATCAATGATACCTAAAATAGCATCTTATTCAATTATAGAAAGCAAAGGTTGGCCATATGAAACTAAAGGAGCTACAATAGGAGGAGTTTGGTATGGACCACCAGTAAATTTAGAGAAAAATGTAATTCAATTGCATAACGAACTATTTAATGAGCAAGATTATGTTACAACAGAAAAAGTAAAAGAAATAAGTGGAAAAATAATACAAAAAACAGGATATAGATAAAAAAATTATGGGGGATACATATGCAATCAATTAGAAAATACAGAGCAGTAATACTATTTTTGATAGATATTTTAATAATAGCTACTTCATATATGATTAGTTCATTTTTAATAGCAGATGTTAATACATTATTTACAAGCGAATTTAAAGATTTAATATCAAATACTATTATATTGTCATTAGTTATATATGAAATAATATTTTTTGTATTTAATATATATAAAAACATTACAAGATATGAAAACGGAAAAGATTATATAATTTATATCCTTCTTACAATGCTTTCAGGTGCATTAGTTGTTTTAGCAGGTTTAATATTTAAATTACCAATAATAGGTTTTAGACAGATTATTTTATCAGCAATTATAATAGCCGTTTCAATTGTATCCTATAGAGTAATTATAAGATTTATTTTAGGGGCTTTTTCTCATGCAGATGGAAAACAAGAAGAACAAAAAAATTTATTAATAATTGGTGCAGGTGAAGCTGCAAGAGAAATTATAAAAACAGTAAAAACAAACATGAGAGGAAGATATAATATAGTAGGATTAATTGACGATAATCCAAACAAAAGAAACTATATAATATCTGGTATAAAAATTTTAGGAAATAGACATGAAATAATAGAGATTTGCAAAGATAAAAAAGTTGATACAATATTTTTTTCTATTACAAATATAAGTAATTTAAATAAAAAGAAAATATTAAATATATGCCAAGAAACAGGGGCTAAGATAAGAGTATTGCCAGGAATTACAGATTTAATTAATAATAAATCATTAGTGCAAAATTTAAGAGATGTAGAAATAGAAGACATATTAGGAAGAGAAACAATAAAATTAAACAACGAAAATATAGAAGAATTAATACAAAACAAATGTGTTTTAGTAACTGGAGGAGGAGGTTCTATTGGGTCAGAACTTTGTAGACAAATAGTAAAATACAATCCTAAAACGCTAGTAATATTTGATATATACGAAAATAATTTATACAATATAGAAATGGAGCTAAGACAAAATCATTATGACGATAAAATAAATATTGTTCCAATTATAGGAAGTGTTAGAGATAAAAAAAGAGTAGAGAAAATATTTGAAGAATATAAACCATATTTAGTATTTCATGCAGCAGCACACAAACATGTTCCATTAATGCAAATAAGCCCATTAGAAGCAATAAAAAACAATGTATTTGGTACATATAATGTAGTAAATTGTGCGGACAAGTATAATGTAAAAAGATTTATATTAATTTCTACAGATAAAGCTGTTAATCCAACAAACATAATGGGAGCAACAAAAAGAATTTGCGAAATGATTGTACAAGCTAAAAATAAAGTAAGTAACACAGAATATGCAGCAGTTAGATTTGGTAATGTTTTAGGAAGTAATGGATCAGTATTACCATTATTTAAAAAACAAATTTCATCAGGAGGTCCTGTAACAGTTACACATAAAGAAATAACAAGATTTTTTATGACAATACCAGAAGCAGTAGGGTTAGTGCTTCAAGCAATGAGTTATGCAAATGGTGGAGAAATATTTGTACTTGATATGGGAGAACCAGTTAAAATATATGATTTAGCAGTTAGTTTAATAAAATTATCTGGGTTAGAACCAGATGTAGATATTCCAATAAAAATAACAGGATTAAGACCAGGAGAAAAACTATACGAAGAATTGTTAATGAAAGAAGAAGGTCTAAAGAAAACAGCACATGATAAAATTTTTGTTGGAGAATTATTAGATTTAACATACGAAGAAGTAGAACAAAATTTAGATGAATTAAGAGAATTAATAAAAAATGAAAATACTCCACTAGATGAAATGGATGAAATTATGAAAAAAATAGTAACAACATATTATCATCCAGAAGAATTAAATATAGAAATAAAAAATTCTAGAAGAGAAATAGAAAAAAATAGAACACTAAATAATGTTGTAGCAAAGGTAAAAAAATTAAAAAATGCACAAGAAGCTATACAATAAAAAAAGAAAAGGTGCAAAATGAAAAAAATAATTTTAATTGTATTATTAATAATTTGGATGATAACAGTATATTGTTTTTCAAACCAAAAAGGAGAAACATCTGGTAATGCAAGTGGAAAAGTAATTAAAGCAATATTAAAAATATTTACAAAAGATGTTTCAGAAGAACAAGTTCAAAAATTACAATTACCAATACGAAAATTAGCTCATTTTACTATATATGCAATAGGAGGCGTATTGGCAATTATCCTGTTAAACCAATATAACATACCATTAGTGCAAAAAGTAATATATAGCCAATTGATTATTACAATATATGCTGCAACTGATGAATTTCATCAAAGATTTATACCAGGACGAACAGCAAGTATATGGGATGTATTAATAGATTCTGCAGGAGCACTAACTGCAATATTAATAATATCTTTATTTATTAAAAAAATGTAGGGGCAGGGTTCCACCCCTGCCCGTAGATACAAAAAATAGAAAGAAGGAAGATGAAATGTATAAAAAATATATAAAAAGTATTTTAGATGTTTTATTAGCATTTATAGGACTTATAATACTTTTACCATTTTTTATTATTTTTGCAATAATCATAAAAGTAGAATCAAAGGGGCCAGTATTTTTTAAACAAGAAAGAATAGGAAAAGATAAAAAACACTTTAAAATATATAAATTTAGAACAATGAGAACAGATACACCAAAAGATACTCCAACACATATGCTAAAAAACGCAGATGCTTACATAACAAAATTCGGTAAATTCATGAGAAAAACTAGCATTGACGAGTTACCACAAATAATAAACATCTTAAGAGGTGAAATGAGTATAATAGGACCTAGACCAGCACTTTGGAATCAGGAAGATTTGATAGAAGAAAGAGAAAAATACAATGCAAATAGCATTAAACCTGGACTAACAGGCT
>JAZSCD010000045.1:0-4128 GCA_045602745.1 Clostridia bacterium
CACTATTTTTTATTTCAAAAATAGCATCATTTAAACTAATTTCATTAATAGCATCTTTGTATTTTAAATATCCTAAACCGAGTATTATAGAAAATATAATAAGCATTAAAATAAAAATCCAAAGAAAAATTTTAAAAATAAATTTTTTCATCTTATTACTCCTGATAATTGTTATAATAAATAACAAATTTTAGGTTTATTAAATATTAACAACTATTTTAATTATACACCATTATCCACAAAAAAACATTGTTTTTAATAAATTCTTAAAGTATAATTAATATAAGGAAGGATTCAAAAAAATGGTAAGAACTATTATTATTTCTGGGGGAAATATAAATAAAAAATTTGTAGAAAATGAAATATTAAAAAATGATTATGAAAATATAATTGCAGTAGATAAAGGATTAGAAATATTAGATAAATGCAATATAAAACCAAATTATATTATTGGAGATTTTGATTCTTTAGATGAAAAAATTTTAGAAAAATATATAAATGAATCTAATATAAAAGTTGTAAAATTAAATCCAGAAAAAGATTATACTGATACACATATGGCAATTAAATTTGCGATAGAATTACAAAGTACAGAAATAACAATAATTGGTGCAATAGGAACTAGAATAGATCATACTTTAGCAAATATACATATATTAAAAGAACCATTAGAAAAAGAAATAAAATGTAATATATTAGATCAAAACAATAATATAACTTTAATAAAAAAAACTACTGTAATAGAGAAAAAATATAAATATATTTCTTTAATACCACTTACAACAAATGTAGAAGGAGTAACATTAGAAGGATTTAAATATAGTTTAAATAATGCTACTTTAAAATTTGGTGAAAGTATAGGTGTAAGTAATGAACAAATTAATGATAAAGCCATAATAAATATAAAAAATGGAATTCTAATTGTAATACAATCAAAAGATTAGGAGGAAAATATGAAAGATTTTAAAATAGTAACAATTGCATTTATTAGTGTTATTATACTATTTATAGCGTTAATTTCAATGTTTTTATTTGAAATATACAGTGATTATTCAGAAACTAATGAAACAGTTGAATTTATAGATGCAACTGAAATAGTAGGAAAAGTTACGCCTGTTGTAATTCCAGAAGAAAACGAAATAGAAACAAATAAAGAAGAGAATACCCAATTGATAGTAGAACCAACAATTAGAGAAGAAAAGTTTGAAGAA
The DNA here is from genome assembly GCA_045602745.1 of Clostridia bacterium. Lineage (GTDB taxonomy): Bacteria > Bacillota > Clostridia > TANB77 > CAG-508 > CAG-452. The sequence continues at coordinate 1,212 of JAZSCD010000045.1, forward strand.
GAACCAACTATATTAAATACTAATAAATTTTATTATAATCAATTAGATAATTATTCAAAATTAATATATACAAGCCTAGAAGAACAAAAGGAAAATTTAAAATTAGGAAATAGTATAATAAAATTACCTAACAAACTAAGCGAAATAATTGAGACAAATAATTTGAAAGCTATCTTTTCCATAGCAGTAAATGCTTTTGAATATGATAATCCAGATATATTTTATTTAGATGTTTCAAAACTAATAGTTTATTATGAAAGAGATAGTCGTGGTAATTATAAAATATATTTAAAAAATGATGAGAACTATTCAAATTATTTAATAGATTCATTTAATAATAAACAAGAAATAGAACAAGCAAGTAACGATATAAATAATATAGTAGAAAATATACAAAATCAAATACAAGGAATGAGTACAGAAAATAAAATTCGTTATATTCATAATTGGTTGGTTAGTAATATAAAATATGACAAAACTCTAAATAAATCAAATAGAAGTAACATATATGGAGCTTTTATAGAAAAGGAAATTACATGTGCAGGATATGCAAAAGCATTTAAATATATAGTAGATAAACTAAATATAGAGTGCATTATTGTTCAAGGAGAGGCAACTTCGAGTGTAGGAACAGAGAATCATGCATGGAATTATATTAAATTAGATAATAAATGGTATGGAGTAGATTGTACTTGGGATGATCCAATCGTAATAGATATTAATGGAATTGAAATGGAAGAAACAAATCAAGTATATTATACATATTATTTAAAAGGAAAAAATGTATTTAGTAGTAGCCATAAACCATTTCCAACGTTTTATTCTACAAATGTAGAAATAAAATATCCTGAATTAGAGCAAAATAATATTTTTGATTAATATTTGTAAGGGCAGATTCTATATCTGCCCAATATTTTTTGTAAAATATTGTTTCACTTTTGTGAACATAAATACATATAATATATGTATAAACATAAGAGGGGAGGAATTGGACTTATAATGTTACTTGTTGGAAAAAGAATAGGATTTGCTTTGACAGGTTCTTTTTGTACATTTGCAAAAACAATTCCCCAGATTTCAAGATTAATAGAAGAAGGGGCAGATGTTTTGCCAATAATGTCTTTTAATAGTTATAAAATAGATAGTAAGTTTGGAAAAGCAAAGGATTTTATAGAAAGAATAGAAAAAATTACAGGTAAAAAAATTATTTGTACAATAGAAGAAGCAGAGCCAATAGGAACTAAAAAATTAACAGATGTTTTAGTAATAGCTCCATGTTCACGGAAATACAATAGGAAAAATGGCAAATGGTATTACAGATACACCTGTTTTAATGGCTACTAAGTCGCATTTAAGAAATGAAAATCCTGTAGTAATTGGAATAGCAACAAGTGATGGCCTTTCACGGTAGTGCAGAAAACATAGGAAAACTACTAAATAGAAAAAATATATATTTTATTCCATTTAGACAGGACAATCCAATTACAAAACCATGTTCATTAGTATTTGATCCTAAATATATATTAGATACGATTTTAAAAGCATTAGATAGAGAACAGATACAACCGATGCTTTTGTAAAATTAATGTTGTTGATATTTAGTAGATAATAAAAAATAGTAGAGTAAGTGTAGGGGCGACTAGTAGTCGCCCGTTTCTTACAGAGCCTTGCTTAAGAGATTTATTAAAAATATTTTTTTCAGAGGTCTAGAAAATGTTTTTAATTGTACACAAAAGACAAGTATTGAACTTGAAATCTACATAAAAACATGATAATATATTATAAATAAAAATGGAAAATAATAAATAGGTTTAAAAGGAGAAATAAGAAATGGATAAAAAACAACATTATAGTTATTTCTTAATAAAACCAGATGGAATTAGATACTTTAAGCAAATAAGAGAAAAAATAGAATCTAAAGGATTTGATAAAGTAGCATATTATGCAGTGAAAAATTGGGAAAAACTTCAAAAAGATTTATACGAAGAACACTATGCTAGTGAGAATGGAGCTGAGTTTGCAGAGTCATATCAAGCATTTATCGAGGCAGAAAAAATGTTGTTTGGTAATAAAGGTATTATAGTATTAGTTGGATCTAGTAAAGAAAGTTATCAAGATTTAATGGAAATGGTATATAATACAAAATTAGAAATAAGAAGAGAATTAGGATATAAAGTAGGATTAGTTACTATACAAAGAAATTCTGAAGATGCAAATCAAGTAGTATTAATAGATCAAAAAAAGAATATTAAAAAAGCAAAAAGGTTTGATGAAGAAGGTGTTAGGTATAGAGTAAATCATTTAGATGTAATTCATTGTCCTGACCCAACAAGGTTAGCAACTTTAGGAGAACTAAGAAAATTACTTAAACAAGGATTTATAAGAAATAAAAATTTAATATCATTTAAACTAATGACAAATATAGACAAATATAAAAGTTCAGAATTTATAGGTGATGAAGAACATGATGATGGTAGCAGGTAAAAAGGAATTCAATTTTTTTGAATTCTTTTTTTATGTATTCTGCCTTGACAGTTTTAAATAAACAATGTTAAAATATAATAGTACAGAAAGTTAAAATATATTCTAAAAAGAATTAATTTATAGTATATATAAAATAATCTGAACATTGAAAATTAAATAGAAAGAGGTGCATTATTTATGAATCAAACATTAATAGCAGTAATCACCTTTCTTATCTCAGGAGCTGTATGTATACCATTAGGTATGTATTTAAGAAAAAAAACAGCTGAATCTAAAATCAAAGGAGCAGAAAGCGAAGCAGAAAGAATAGTAAGCAATGCAAAAAAAGAAGCGGAAAGTGTAAAAAAAGAAGAAATTTTAAAAGCTAAAGAAGAAATAATGAAAGCAAGAAATGACCTAGATGAAGAGATAAAAGAGAGAAGAAGCGAGGTTA
>JAZSCD010000046.1:0-7263 GCA_045602745.1 Clostridia bacterium
GTTTTTTCTACAGGTAGTAATGATGTATATGTTGTAAAAGATGAGCTTGGAAAACAAGTATTGTTACCAGCAATTAAAGATGTAATAAAAAATGTGGATATTGAGAATAAAAAAATTACAATTCATCTTTTGGAAGGATTAGTATAATGGAAATTGATATACTTACACTTTTTCCTGAAATGTTTTCTAGTTTAAATGAAAGTATTATAGGAAAAGCAAAGGAAAAGAATTTAATAGAAATTAATTTAATTAATATTAGAGACTTTTCAAAAGATAAGCATAAAAAAGTAGATGATACTCCATATGGTGGCGGAGCAGGAATGGTAATAAAACCTGATGTTGTATATGATGCATTCAAATCTATTAAAGGAGAAAATGCAAAAACAATATACATGTCACCACAAGGGAAAGTATTAAATCAAGCTAGAGTAAAAGAATTATCTAAAAAATCACATTTAATATTATTATGTGGTCATTATGAAGGTATTGATCAAAGAGTATTAGATGAAATTGTAGATGAAGAAATATCGATAGGAGATTATGTTTTAACAGGTGGAGAATTACCTGCAATGGTATTAATAGATTCTGTATCTAGATATATAGAAGGGGTAATTAACACAGAATCCGTAGAAGAAGAATCTTTTTCAAATGGATTATTAGAATATCCTCAATATACAAGACCAGAAATATTTTTAGATAGACAAGTACCACAAGTTTTAAAATCTCGGAAATCATAAAGAGATTGAGAAATGGAGAAAAGAAAAATCTATAGAAATAACAAAACAAACACGCCCTGATTTATTAAATTAGGAAAAACTAAATAAAATATAAAATTAAAATCAAATCAAAAGCAAGCAAGACGAGGAAAACGAGCAAAATATTTTGAAACTGTATGCTATACGTTGAAAAATATTTTGAGAAGTTTGACAAAGTATTGCGCAGATTTTCATTTGATTTAGAAGGAGGAAAGAAAGTATGGACATTATCAAATCAATCGAGCACGAACAAATGAAAAACAAAATTCCAGTACTTAATGTTGGAGATACAGTAAAAGTTCATGTAAGAGTAAAAGAAGGAAACAGAGAAAGAATACAAGTATTCGAAGGAATAATTATAAAAGTACAAGGAGGAGGAGTTAACCAAACATTTACAGTAAGAAAAACATCTTATGGTGTAGGTGTTGAAAAAACATTCTTAGTTCACTCACCAGCAGTAGAAAAAGTAGAAGTAACAAGAGTAGGTAAAGCAAGAAGAGCAAAATTATTCTATTTAAGAGATAGAGTTGGTAAATCTGCTAAAACAAAAGAAAAAATAGGAGCAAGAATTGAAACTAAAGAAGTTACACTTAAAGAAGAATTAGTAGAAGAAGCTCCAGTAGTAGAAGAAGCTGTAGAAACAGCTACAGAAGAAGCGAAAGCTGAATAATAAAATGAAAACAATAAAAAATGCTTTCCTTAAATAATAGGAGAGCTTTTTTTTGTTGTTTTAAAAATCTTTTGTTACTGTTTAGACTTAAATAGAATTATATAATTAATATAAGGGCAGGGCTTGCTCTGCCCGAATGTATAGAATTTTTTTAAAATTTTAGGGTCGATCAAGGCCGAATCCTACATTTACTCTGCATTTTTTAGTTTTAGTATGAATAGTAACAATCTTTTTTATAAAAATGCAAAATAATGTTGAAATAATGTAAAACAAATGCTAAAATAAATGTGTTAAAATCCGACAAAAAAAGTGAAGAGTGAATAGTGAATAGTACAAAACTCTTCGAGTTTTGAATAGGGGGATAAAAATGGAAAACATTAAAATTTTTGCCTGTAATTCGGCAGAAGAATTTACAAAAGAAATATGTGATAATTTAGGATTACCATTAGGTAAAAAGGATTCTTTTAAATTTGCAAATGATAATAGTTTTGTACAATTAAAAGAAACTGTAAGAGAACAAGATGTATATATAGTACAAACAACTCAGCCACCAGTAAATGAAAGAATAATGGAATTATTAATAACAGTAGAAGCTGCAAAAAGAGCGGGAGCAAGAAGAATAACAGCTGTGCTTCCATATTTTATGTATTCAAGATCAGATAAAAAAGATCAATCTAGAGTGCCTGTAACAGCAAAATTAATGGCAACAATGTTAGAAGCAGCTGGAGTGGATCATGTACTTACATGTGACTTACATAATCCAGCAATTCAAGCATATTTTAATGTAATATGTGATAGAGTAACAGCAAAACACTTATTAGAAAAATATTTTGAAGAAAAACAATTAGAAAATATGGTAGTAGTTGCAACAGATGCAGGAAGTTCAAAAAAGGCATATAAGTATTCAAAGTTTTTTGAATGTCCGCTTGCATTAATAGATAAAAGAAGAGAATCAAATAATGATAATGCAGTAGCAACAAATATAATAGGAGATATAGAAGGTAGAACAGCAATAATATTTGATGACGAAGTAAGTACAGCAGGAACATTAGTAGAAGCAGCACATATATTAAAAGAACATGGAGCAAAAGAGATATATGCAGGAGCAACACATGGAGTTTTAGTTGGACCAGCTATAGAAAGAATAGAAAAATCTCCAATAAAAGAATTAGTTGTAACAAACACTATACCATTAGAACCAGAAAAAAGAATAGATAAAATAAAAGTAGTATCAATTGCACCATTATTTGCAGAAGCAATAAAAAGATTAAATGAAGCAAAACCATTAGGTGATTTATTTGAATATGATAAATAAAAAATAAGAATGAAATAAACTGCACCCTAAATGTTAGATTTAAAGTTTAACATTTAGAGGTGTTTTTTTATGTGTAATTATAAATGTTGTAATATAAGAATGCGTAGCAAATAACAAAAAAAACAATATAATTTAACGAAAATGTAATAAAAATATAATAAATAAGTAAAAATGCAGCTAAATATTATTTCCCTAAATATAAGTATAAAATGTATAAAATTGTAGAAAGAAAACAACTTGAGTTCCTTTAGTTCTTAAGTATAATTATATATATATTTATAGCCTTTGGAGGAACGAATTATGAAAAAAACAATAATTAAAACTATTTTTATTATTTGCTTTATAGCTATTGCAATATTTTCTTTGCAAAAAATAAGTTTAACTAAAGATGAAGTTACATCTGTTCCAGAATTTTATGGGACTGTAGGGATTAATTTAAGAGTTGGAGATACATTGGATTTAAAAAATTCAATGTTTAGAATTTTTGCAAAAGATTATTATGATGGAGATTTAACAAATAATATTAAAATTATAGAAAACAATGTAAATACAAAAAAAGCAGGAAAATATTATATTGTATATTCAGTAAAAAATAGTAAGGAAGTAGAAACAAAAATTGAAGTTCCAGTTAGTATTACTAGTAATGGAGAAAGAACTATAATAAGAAAAATATATAAATTAAATACTGCTTATGGTGGAGAAAATGTTTCATTAAATGCAGACTACCATGCGGGAAGGATTGGTATAGAGCATGATAGACAACATTTAGGAATATTTACAAAAGCAGGAGCAATTTTAAAAATAAGACCAGTACAAGGAACTTTTGATTCCAATAATAAAGTAAAAATTGATATTATAAATCAATATAAAAATCGAGATTTAGGAACAGTCGGAATAGAAATTAATGATGGATGGAATCAAATAGAAATAACAACAGATAGTGTACCTTTTATAAATACACCAAATTCAAAAGAAGATATTAATCAACAAGTAGAAGTAAGTATAGAGGATGTATATGAAGAAGAGTCAAAAACAAAAGAATTAACATACTATTTATATAATAAAGACGATAAAGGAGAAAATTTTTTACAAAAGTGGAGAACTAATGAAGATGCGTTTACTGTAATGGAGAGTGATACAGTAACATTTTTGGTACCATATGAAGATTTTAGTATGATGGAAAATATTATTAAAGGGTATGAACAAAAAAATATAAAATATCCTTTTAATTCGTTAGGAGATTTATTTATATATTATAAAAGTGTTTTTGAATTTAATGATAAATTAATAGGTATAAGCTTAGAGGCAAAAGAAGAAATTGATAAAAAAGAAATAATAAAATATTTTATAAAACCCGAAGAAGATGGTGCTGGCGCTGCATTTTATTCAAGAGAGTATTGTGCCAATAGTTATAATATAGGAAAAACTTGTACTATTGCTCCATATTTAAATAGATCATGGACAGTAGTACATGAAATTGGTCATGGGTATGAAGGAGATATAGGAAGAAATGATATAGATTTACAAGAAGTGCAGAATAATATATTTGCATATTATATGCAAATATCATATTTAAACGAAGATGATTTTGGCTGGATGGGAGATATATCAGTACAAGAAGAAACTTACAATACAGAGAGAAAAAGTTTATTAGAAACAGAAGTTTTTAATGATTTAAAAAATAAAGCAAAAGATCATCACCATACTAGATTATATATGATGACAAATCTATTAAACAAAGTAGGTGTAGAAAAAGGAATGTCAACATTATATAAAAATTCGAGAAGAGATCATTTGAGTAATGGTGGAAAAGCAAAGGAAGCTGATTTAATAGCTAAAAGTTTTTCAGAAGCATCAGGATATGATGTTATACCATATTTAGAATCTTGGAAAGTAAATATTTCACAAGAAGTAAAAGATGAAATACAAAATAAAAATTATCCAATAATATATTATCTAAGAGAATTAGTAAGCCAAACAAATGCAGAAAAAATAAAAAACAATTTAGGATTAGAAGGGGTATATTCGCTTGTTTCAAATAATGATATTAATGAATACATAACAAATAATAATATAACAGGAATGGTTACAATTCCTTTTGATCAAAGGTTTTATGATATGTATACAAGTGATAAAATAGTATTAAAATCAGAAACAGAAGAAATTATAAGTGTTTTGGCAAATAATAGTGCTACAAAGGTTACAGTACCAGTTGGAATTTATAGAATAGAATTTACAAATAAAAATAATGTATTACAGCAAAAATATGTAGTAGTTAGAGAAAATAATGATAGTACAATATCTTTAGAAATGAAATTAAGAGATTTTAAACATAGAGTAGATGAAAATGGAAATGCAATAATAACTGAATATTTAGGAAATAGTGAAGAAGTAGAAATACCAAGTTATATATATAATCATAAAGTAATTGGAATAGATAAAGAAGTTTTTAAAGATAATACTACATTAAAAAAAATAAAAATACCAACGACGATAGAAAGAATAGAAATGTATGCATTTAATGGTTGTACAAGTTTGACTGAAATAGATTTATCAAATGTAACATATATAGGAGCAGGTGCATTTGCTAGATGTACTAGTCTGACACAAGTAGATTTATCAAATGTAACATATTTAGGAAGTTTGGCATTTAGATATTGTGAATCATTAAAAAGTATAGGAAGCTTAAAAAATACAACTTATATAAAGCCACAGGCATTTTTACGGATGTAGTAGTTTAACAAAAGTAGAAGATTTAGAGAATGTAATAGAAATAGGAAATTATGCGTTTGCTAATTGTAAATTATTAAAAAATATAGGTAATTTAGAAAGAATTAATACTATAGGAGATGAAGCGTTTGATGGATGTAAAGAATTAGAAAAATTAGAAATAGGAGAAAATATAACGAATATTGGAAAAGATGCTTTTAATGGATGTAGTAAGTTAACAATATATGGATATGGAGGAATAGTTGAATCTACATATATAGAAGGCTATACAGAAACTAACAATATTTCATTTATAGACTTAAATATAAATTCAATTGAAATAGTAACATTACCTTCTAAAAGTCAATATAATGTTGGAGAAAAATTAAATATTGATGGACTTGTTGTGAAGGGAATATATCAAGACGGAACAAGTAAAATTATAAATACAGAAAAATTAAAATGTTTACCTGAAATAATAGATGCAGAGGATGAGGAGTATACAATAACTGTAATATATGGAGAATTAACAACAACATTTACAGTACAAGTAAAAGATTATAAAACTGGTGATTATAAATATAAATTAGATGAAAATAACAATGCAATAATAATTGAATATATTGGTATAAGTGAAAAAATAGAAATTCCAGAAACACTAAGTGGATATACAGTAAAAAGAATAAGTTCAATAGTAAATGGAAATGTAAAAATTATAAAAATACCTAAAACAGTTGAAATAATAGATAGCGGTGCCTTTTCTTTAATGACTAAATTAGAAGAAATATTAGTAGAAGAAAATAATATTAATTTTTCAAGTGAGGATGGAATTTTGCTTAATAAAAACAAAACTAAAATATTAAACTATCCAGCGGGAAAACAAGCTAAGACATATACAATAGATTCTAGTATAACTGAAATAGGAAGTTATGCTTTCTCATATTGCTCTAATTTGGAAAAATTAATAATATCAGAAAATGTTACTAGTATAGGAAGTTATGCGTTTCTAAGTAGTAATAAATTAGAAAATATAATAATAAAATCAAAAAATATAGAAGAAATAGGAAAAGGATGTTTTAATTATTATCAATTATCATATTTGGAAAAACTTTATCAAAGTAAATTACCACAAAGAAAAATATATTATTATTCTGATATAGAAGATATAATAACTCAATATATTGGGACTACAGATAAAACTTCTACTTTAAGAGAATATATTAAAGTAGAGTTACCAAGTAAGACATTATATGGAAAAGGAGAAGAATTAGATTTAAATGGTGGAAATTTAGCTGTAACATTAGAAAAAGGAACAGAGAAATTTAATATACCAATGACATCAAATAATGTAGAAGCAAATGGATTTGATTCAAATATATTAGGAATTCAGACTATAGAAGTTGTATATAACGATCTAGATACTGCTGAAGAATATTTAGTAGAAATAGATATATCTGTTTATGAAATAAATAAAATAGAAATAACAACAAATCCATCAAAATTAGATTATTGTGTGGGAGAAGATTTAGATTTAACAGGAGGGAAAATAACTGTAAGTTATGAAGGTACGATAGAAACACATACTATTAACATGAATTCACAGAACGTAATAATTAAAAACTATGATAATCAGAAAATTGGTAAGCAAGAAATAACAGTAGAATATGCAGGACATACAGCAACATTTAAAGTACAAGTAGAAAAAATAACAATAGATATGACAGGAGTAGAATTCAAAGATAAGACAGTAACATATAACGGACAAGTTCAAAGTATACAAGTAGAAGGAACTGTTCCAGAAGGAGTAACAGTAA
>JAZSCD010000047.1:0-7873 GCA_045602745.1 Clostridia bacterium
ATGCTAATTATTATTGTAGCATTTTCAAAGAATATAGTCAAATTATTGAGAGATTAATATTAATATGATAATCTAGTATTCGGTACTAGATTAGTAAGGAGGAAAAATGAAAGTATATAATAAAATATATGATGCAAAAGCATTTAAAAATATAAGAGAAATAATAGATAATGCAGTTGAATTATATCCTAATAATAAAGCATTTATGATAAAAGAAAAAAAGAAAAAAGATGTAGAATATAAAAATATTACATATAAAGAGTTTAAAAACCAAATGAATTGTTTAGGAACTGCTTTAATAGATTTAGGGTTAAAAGAAAAAAGAGTAGCAATTATATCAAAAAATAGATACGAATGGGCTCTTACATATTTTACAGTTATGAATGGAGTAGGAATAACAGTTCCATTAGATAAAGGATTAAAAGAAGAAGAAATTATTTCGTGTTTAATTAGAAGTAAAGCAGATAGCATAGTATTTGAAAAAGAATTTATAGAAATAATTAAAAAAGCAAAAGAAAATAAAGAAGTAAAAATAAAAGAATATATTTGTATGGATAATATCCAAGAAGAAGGAATTTTAAATATAAGTGATGTTCTAAAAAAAGGTGAAGAACTTTTAAAAAAAGAAGATAAAAGATATGTAGATGCAAAAATAGACGAAGAAAAAATGACAACAATTATATTTACATCTGGAACAACTTCAATGTCTAAAGCTGTATTGTTATCACATAAAAACATAGCAAGTAATATAAATGACATGAAACTTACAGAAAAAATATACGATACAGATATAAATATGGCATTCTTACCATTTCACCATACATTTGGGTCAACAGGACTTTTATTTTTCTTATCTCATGGAGCTACAAATGTATTTTGTGATGGACTAAAATATGTACAAAAAAACTTAGTAGAATATAAGGTTTCTGTATTTGTTTGTGTACCATTATTAATAGAAGCTATGTATAAAAAAATACTGGCAGAAGTAGAAAAACAAGGAAAGACTAAAGTAATAAAAATAGGAACAAAAATAAGTAAAATTTTACTTAAAATTGGAATTGACATAAGAAGAAAATTATTTAAACAAGTTATAGATAAATTAGGAGGAAATTTAAGATTTATAATAAGTGGAGCATCAGCATTAGATAAAAATGTAGCAGAAGGATTTAATAATTTTGGTATACTTACAGTTCAAGGATATGGACTAACAGAAACTTCTCCAGTTCTTGCAGCAGAAAACGAAAAAACAATGAAACTTGGATCTGTTCGGAATACCAATGTATAGTGTAGAAATTAAAATAGAAAATCCGGATGAAAATGGTATAGGAGAAATAGTTGCAAAAGGACCAAATGTAATGATAGGATATTACGAAAACGAAGAAGCAACAAATAATGTTATAAAAGTAGATCAAGATGGAAACAGATGGTTCCATACAGGAGATTTAGGATACATAGATAAAGATGGTTTTATATTTATAACAGGAAGAAAGAAAAATGTTATAGTATTAAAAAATGGAAAAAATATTTTCCCTGAAGAACTAGAAGCATTGATTACAAATTTACCATATGTTGAAGAAAATATGGTATATGGAAAAACAAAAGGAGACGATTTAGTAGTTTCTGTTAAAGTAGTGTATAATGAAGAATATGTAAAAGAAAAGTATCCTAACATATCAGAAGCGGAATTAAAGGATATAATATGGAAAGATATAAAAGCAATCAATGACAAATTACCTGTATATAAACATATAAAAAATTTAGTAATAACAAAGGAACCAATGATAAAAACAACAACAGCAAAAATTAAAAGATTTGAAGAAGAAAAAAACTTATAATAAATTTAAATAAATGTAGGGGCGGAATCTATTTCTTTCCCTATTTTTAATGAATATTCATAATACAGCAAAACAAAGCATAAACATATATAAAACTTATTTTAGGAGGATTATATATGTTTTTTGTATGTAATAAAGATAAAATAATATCAGTAGCAATAGCACTAAGTACAGTTTTAGTACTTTTTTTACTTGCTGCAACTTTTAAACAAAACGCTTTAGGTAATACAATAGAAACAGTAGCAGAAACAACAAAACTTGTACCAATATATAGTGTAAAAACAGAAGAAAATAAAGTGGCACTTACAATAAATTGTGCGTGGAATGCAGATGATATTGATTTAATATTAGAAGCATTAGCTAAAAATAAAGTTAAAGCAACTTTTTTTATGGTAGGAGATTGGGTTTCTAAATTTCCAGATGCAGTAAAAAAAATATATGAAAGTGGTAATGAAATTGCAAACCACTCAGAAACTCACGCACATGTAAATAATTTAAGTTATGAAGAAAATGTAGAACAAATAATTGAGTGTTCAGATAGAATTAAAATTATAACAGGAAAACCTACAACATTATATAGAGGACCATATGGAGAATATAACGATACAGTAATAAAAGCAGCTCAAGATAGTAAACACACAATGATACAATGGAATATAGATTCCTTAGATTATAAAGGACTTACAGGAGAACAAATGTGGGAAAGAATACAATCAAAACTAGATAAAGGAAGTATTATTTTAATGCACAACGGAACAGAAAATACAGCACTTAGTTTAGATATGATAATAAATAATATTAAACAAAAAGGCTATAATTTAGTTACAGTATCAGAACTAATATACAAAGAAAATTATACAATTGATAATAATGGAATTCAGCATGAATTATAAAATTTAATATTGACAATTTTTACCAAAAATGTTAGATTGTAATTATTAATTTAATCTAACATTTTTTTCAAAATTATTTTAATTCTAAATATTTCCAATAGAATGTTGAAAAATTAAATTTAAAATGCTACAATAAAGGAGGTGAAAATATGCTACTTATTTCGCATTTTTATGGCATACTTGTTTATATTTATAAAGAATTAGGTGGTCACCATAATCAGCCACATATACATATTAGGTATAATGAATATGAAATGACTATTACTTGTGAGGGAACAATATTAGATGGAAGACTTCCTAAAAAACAAGAAAAATTAATTTTGGCTTGGATTGAAATTCATAAAGATGAGATAAAAGCTGCATGGAATGTGTATAATGATAATGGAGAAATAATAAAAATAAAAGGATTGGAGTGAAGTGAATGAGGCCGAAAGCATTAGAAGTAAAACCATTAGAAAATTATATATTAGAAATAAAATTTGACAATGGAGAAATAAAAAGATTTGATGTAAAACCTTATTTAAATCATAAAGCTTTTGAACAATTAAAAAACTTAGATATATTCAACAGTGTAAAAATTGCTGGATTATCAATAGAGTGGAAAAATGGATCAGATATTTGTCCAGATGAATTATACAATAATAGTTATAAAATTTAATAATTTTTATATGTAGAAGGTTGGTGAGAACATAAAACACTAACCTTTTTTAATGTAATTGCTATTGCCTGTTGAGGTTTGTTTATATAAACTTAAATATTACAAAAATATTACAAAACAAGCAAAAATATTGACTTACTATAACATATAACTTAAAATGTACATAAAGAAAAATATAAAACATACAAAAGAAAGAGAGGAAAATATAAATGAAAAAAATAAAATTAAATGCAAAACCTGTAGGGGCGACTAGTAGTCGCCCGAACTTCGAAGAAATAACCCTAAAAAACAACCCGAAAGGTATCACCCTAATTGCCCTAATAATCACAATAATAGTAATGCTAGTATTAGTAGGAGTAACAATAAATGTAGCATTAAATGGAGGATTATTTGAAAAAGGAGAGAAAGCAGCATATCAAACAAATATAGCTACAATAAAAGAAATGTTAGCATTAAAAAAGGCAGAAATATTAGCAGATAACAATGGAAGAACACCAGACAAATATAATATAGGAATTGGAGATATAGGATTATCACAAAAATTAGAGGATGAATTTAAAGATAAGCTAACAATATCAGAAGATGGAACACTATATTACATAGACGAAGAAGTAAACGAAAAAGAAAAAACATGGCTAGAAGAATTAGGAATTACAAAAGGAACTGGAGGAACACAAGAAGGAAAAATATTAACATATCGAATGGTAGATGGTAAGGGCGTAGCATTAAAACTAGTAGGAGGAATGGATGAAGAGACTAAAAAAGAAAAAATAGAAAATGCATTATCGGCAGTACTTGGAAAAACATTTGATTTTAACGATTCAAAAGTATGGATTAATATAGCTAATGCGATTGCAATAGAAGCAGGAGATACAAGTACATCTTTTTCAACAGAAGATTCAACAGTAAATGAACAAACTTTATTAGCAATAGAATATATAAATAAAATATTATTGCAATTACCAGAAACACAAAGTGAAGAAGACACAATAGCATCGCTTATAATATTTACAGCAGATAGAATAACCGTAAATGGAATCGAATATAATATGCTTGATTCAGGATATTTGATAAAAGTAAATGGAGAAGAAGCAACAGAAATAAAAGTAGTATTTGAAGAATTAAATGAAAAAGTTATAGTAAATGAAGATAAACGAGAAGGATTTGGATTTGATACTTGGTATGTATATGAAACAGAACTATCTAAAAAATATATAAAGTTTTCACAAGTTGGTAATAGGAAAATAATGTATTCATATTCTTTAGGTGATGGAAGAAATATTGAAGAAAAAGATGTTAGTAGCTGGACATGGAATGACGAAGAAATAACTGTTTCGTATACTGGTATAGATAAAGAAAGTTCAGAACTTTTGCAACAAGAAATTACAGCAGAGTTAGAATATAAATGGGTAGGAAACAATATTGTTTTCACAGAAAATTATTTTTTAGCAACAGGTGAAAAATATGGACCAATAGAAACGTTGTATACAAAAGCTGTGACACAACCAGGAGAAGAATACCCATTTAAATTCTGTTATTTTATTAGTTCTGGAATAGGAGGTATTGGGGTTAATTACGAAAATTTATTAAATTACGATGAATTTGATAAAATAGAAAATAGATATGTTGAAGTAAATGGAACATATTCATTTAAGTTTGAACTAAAACAAGGAAAGCATATGTCAGTAAATGTTCGCATGAATGATAATGAATTATCAGAAAGTCAATATAGTTTTACAAATAATTTACTAGTTATTCCAAATATTACTGGACCAGTTAAACTAAATATAACTATATATTAATTAAAGTATAGATATTTGTTGAAAGATTTTGGTACAATAGTAAATAAATTTACAATATAAAGAAACAGGTATAAAACAATTATAAAAAATTTTTTATACCTGTTTTTAGTTTATAAAATTGTAATATTACAAAAATATTACAATTTAAATAATATTATTGACTTCGAAAAATATATAACTTAAAATGTAGGTAAAGAAAAATGTAAAAGATACAAAAGAAAGAGAGAAAAATAGAATGGAAAAAGTAAAATCAAATGCAAAACTTGTAGGGGCGACTAGTAGTCGCCCGAACTTCGAAGAAATAACCCTAAAAAACAACCCAAAAGGTATCACCCTAATTGCTCTAATAATTACAATAATAGTAATGCTAGTATTGGTAATGGTAACAATTAATGTAGTAGGAACAGGAGGAATATTTGAAAAGGGAGAGAAAGCAGCATACCAAACAAATATAAGTACAATAAAAGACCAAATAGCAATAAAAATGGCAGAAGACTTAATAGATGGAAAAACATCAGACAAATATAGCATAGGAATTGAAGAATTAGGTTTATCAAAAAAAGTCGAAGAAGAATTCAAAGAAAAACTAGTAGTAGGAGCAGATGGGATTTTATATTACGTAGAAGAAAAAGTAAATGATAAAGAAAAAGAATGGCTAAAAGAAATAGGAGTAGAGCCTAATAAATAAAAATTTGAATAGTAGTGTTGCAACTATTCAAATTTAATAACCAAATGCCAAACACAAAAGAAAGAGAGGAAAATATAAATGAAAAAAACAATGTTAGCTGCAATATCTGTAGGGGCGACTAGTAGTCGCCCGCTCTTCGAAGGAATTACTAAAAGAAACCAAAAAGGTATCACTCTAATTGCCTTAATAATAACAATAATAGTAATGCTAGTATTAGTAGGAGTAACAATAAATGTAGCATTAAATGGAGGGCTATTTGAAAAAGGAGAAAAAGCAGCATATCAAACAAATGTAGCAACAATAAAAGAACAAGTAGCAATAAAAAAAGCAGAAATATTAGCAGATAATAATGGAAAAGCACCAGATGATTATGAAATAGATTTAAGCGACTTACAAATATCAGAAAAGTTAAAAACCGAATTTCAAAACAAGTTAACAATATCAAAAGATGGAACATTATATTATATAGATGGAGAAATAAATAATAAAGAAAAAGCATGGTTAGAAGAAATAGGAATAGGACCTGCTATAACAGGAGAAGGACCAACAGGAGAACAAACAGGTTTGATTTATGGAAAATCATATGTAATGAAAATGAAATTTACGTTTGAATCAGAAACTTTTGAAAGTACTAGTGAGTTGATATTTTCTAAGGAACATAATAAAGCAGCACTAGATAACCAAATTTTTGATTTTACATATGATGCTACTTCAGGAGCTTTAGAAATAGGTGACGAGGATATGACTGGTATTGTTTCAGTAGATGGATTAACTATTAATAATGTAAAAATGAAATCGGTATCAGGTGCTAAGATAGAAGTTAATTATGTAGGAGGAATATATTCACCTAAAGAGTCTGGAGTTACGTCTTTAAAATTAGGTATTTACAAAAATAATGGGGAATATTTAAGCATTGTGACAGGCGATTCTGGAAATGCGATCTTCTGTAAGCCAGGTGGAAGTTTTACATATGATGATGTACCATGGAGTGAAGATAATATGAGCTATTGGGGAATTTCTATAGTAAGTGATGGTGTAGTAGAATATGAAGGAAAACAATATACTTTATTACAAAACTTTGAATAGTAGTATATTTAAAAATGTACAGAATATGTAGGGGTCGGCCTTGGTCGACCCTGAAATTTTTTAAATTATTTCTATTTATTTGGGCAGAGCAAGCCCTGCCCCTACATATACTCTACAAATTTTAATTATTTACTAAACTGTAACGCTCATTATGAAAAATAAAAAATTTTTCTTGCTATTTTTGGCAACATAATGTATAATGTACTCGTAATATTTGACTTTTGTTACAAAAATATTATATATATATTACAATTGCGTTATTTCTATTGACATATTAGAAATATGAAATAAAATATATGTATAAAAGAGGGATAAAGCTTTATGAGAGTGATTAGTGGAACTGCAAGAGGAAAAAAATTAACTTCTTTAGAAGGAATAGAAACTAGGCCAACACTAGATAGAGTTAAAGAAGCTGTATTTAATATTTTACAATTTAATTTAAAAGATTCAAAAGTATTAGATTTATTTTCTGGTAGTGGAGCACTTGGAATAGAAGCATTAAGTAGAGGTGCAAAAGAAGCTATCCTTTGTGATAATTCTAATAAGGCAATCCAAATAATAAATAAAAACTTAAAAGATACTAAATTAGAAGAAAAAGCAAAAGTAATAAATAAAGATTATATAGATAGTCTAAAACAATTATACAAGGAAACTAAAAAATTTAATATCATTTTTTTAGATCCACCATATAAAACAAATTACGTAATAAATGCAATAGAAAAAATTATAGAACACAACTTACTAGAAGATGATGGAATTATAATAGTAGAAACTGACGATAAAAATAAAATAGATGAGATGGAGAAAAATAACAAAATAGAAGTATATGATACAAGAAAGTATGGAAAAGTATTTATCATATTCATTCGAAAGGGGTAAAAACATGGAAATTTTTACATTATTAGAAACAT
>JAZSCD010000048.1:0-2705 GCA_045602745.1 Clostridia bacterium
TAGAAATAGAAAAAGATAAAGACAGTAAAGAAGAACAATCAGGGAAAATCAAAATAACAGGAAATGTATATGAAGAATGTACAATAAGTAAAGAAACATTACAAGGATTAAAAAATGGTAAAACAATTAATTTAAATGAAAGAGAATATAAATATGAATATAAAAAAGGAGTAAAACCAAAAGATAACAGATTAATAGATGTTGACATTGAATATGAAATAGAACAATTAATACCAGTAGATGGAGGAGAAGGTATTTACTTAATAAGAATTTATAATGAGTATTTTGAAGAACTTTTTAATAAGGGAAAAAATGATATTAGTTTAATATATGTACTGGTAGAAGATTATGTAGAAGTATTAGGAAACCAAGATATTGTAGATACTTTATTATTAGTGGAAAAGAAACCGATAGAAACAATATCAATAACGGTAGATAATATAGGGGAATATGGATATTATAACTATAGATATTATGAAGATGGTGAATTCTTTTCAATATTAGGGGTAGGTAATATAGAAAGTATCTATAATGACTATAAAGAATACGGAGAAAGTTATGAGTGTTTGAATTTTATTATGAAAGATGGGAAAGCAGTAGAATTTTGGAGTAACAACATAGGTTGGGAATAAAAAAGAAAGGGGCAAATTTATTTGTCCCTTTCTTTTTTAAAGTATTTGAGTAATAATATCAGTATAATCCATTGGAGAAAGATATTTTGGTGCTACATCAGAAAAGTTTTTACAACCTCTTTCGCCATTTTGCCACATTCTATAAGTTGCACGACCATAAGCAATTAAAACAGAAGAAGTAAATTCTGGATTAGAATCAAGGTCTAAAGAAAATTCAACAACTTGTTTTACATCAGAAGAAGTTTTTCCAACACCAATAACTGTTCCTCCGTGAGGTAATTTTGAATGATTTTGTAATAATTCTTCGTACGAAATGAAATTTACAGTTGTATCATATTCGTCAAAATAGTTAGGCATATTTTTAATTTCATTTTCTATTTTTGCTTTATCTGCATTTTCTTCTATTGCAACATAACATACTCTTTTATGCATTTCTCTTTTTGTAAAATCAGGAGTTTCTCCGCTTCTAATTTTATCAAGAGATTCTACAACAGGGACTGTATATTGTCTAGCATCTTTTACACCTTCTATACGTCTTATTGCATCTGAATGCCCTTGGCTAACACCTTCTCCCCAGAAAGTATATACTTTAGAATCAGGAAGAATAGAATTAATAAGTAATCTCATATGAGAAAACAATCCAGGGTCCCATCCAATTGACATCATTGCAATTGTATCTCCAGCAGAAGTTGCTTTAGTTAAACTTTGCGAATATTCCAAAGCTTTTGCGTGAGTGTCAAAACTACAAACAGTATTAAACATAGAAGCAAATTCAGGGCCTTGTGTTGGCAAATCTGTTGCTGAACCTCCGCAAAGAAAAACAACATCTATTTTATCTTTCCATTTATATTTATCATTCATATTTACTACAGGTACAGAAGATTTTATTTGCAAACTTGAAGGTTCGCGTCTAGTAAAGATACAAACTAAATCCATATCTGGATTTTTAGATATTTGGCTTTCAATACCTTTTCCAAGATTTCCATATCCTGCAATAGCAACTCTTATTTTATTTTCTACCATATAAACAACCTCTTTTCTAAATTGGTTTTACAAAAATATTATATATTTATATTCAATTAAAAGTCAATTAATGAATTAAATAAATATGGAATAAAAAAAAATGTAAAACATAAAATTTTTTAAGGAGGTTAATATGAGAAATAAATTATTTATTAGTACAGTACTTTTAATTTTTGTAATATCTATTAGTATACCAGCATTGGCATTTGGACCATCAAATAATGAATTGTATAATGGTATTGATGTAAGTGAATGGCAAGGAGAAATAGATTTTAGGGAGGTTGCAAATGCTGGAATAAAAATTGTATATATTAGAGTAAGTGAAGGGACAAATTACATAGATCCATATTTTAGAGAAAATTACGAAGAGGCAAAAGCAAATGGATTAAAAACTGGATTTTATCACTATTTAACTGCAAGGAATGAAGAAGAAGCAAGGGAAGAAGCGGAGTTTTTTGTAAGTAATATAAAAGGGACGGAACCTGATTGTAAGTTAGCTATGGATTTTGAAGTATTTGATAATTTAAGCATAGAAGAGGTAAATGAAATTTCAGAAGTGTTTTTAAAAACTGTTCAAAATTTAAGTGGTAAAGAATGTGTAATTTATAGTGATGCCTTTAATGCAAGAAAAGTTTTTGGTAGGGAATTAGCAGAAAAGTATGCAATATGGGTTGCTGACTATTTTGTAGAAGAACCAGAAGATAATGGTAAATGGGGAAGCTGGGTAGGATTTCAATACACAGATAGAGGAAGAATAAACGGAATAGATGGAAATGTAGATAGAGACTATTTTACAAATGGAATATTATTAAATGACACATCAAAAATTCCTGAAGACACAACAAATGATGCAAGCCAAGAATTTGAATATATAACAGTAAGAAGAGGAGACACATTAAGTGGAATTGCAAGAAGATATAACACATCATATGAATATTTAGCTAGAATAAATGATATACCAAATCCTAATATAATAAGGGTAGGGCAAAGGTTAAAAGTTCCAATATTTAGAGATGATAAAATAAATGATACTAGTCATAGACTATATAT
>JAZSCD010000049.1:0-16172 GCA_045602745.1 Clostridia bacterium
GATTTAGAATACTTTCGAACAAGGAAGTTTACTGCGAAAATATACCTATTGATTTAATTTTAAAAAAATATATAATAAATATAAGAATAAAACTAACTAAGAAAAGGATGGTAAATATGAAAAAAATTAGAATTTTATTAATTTCATTAACATTGATTTTAATAGGAGCGTTTTTAAGCAAATCATATGCAACAGAAAGAACTTTAGGTGCAGATTTAGTAAGACCATTTACTAACTCAAAGTATCAGTATAGAGTACCAAACGATATTCTTTATACAATTGTAAAAATATATGATAATGCAGATAAAGATGAAACCAATAAACAATTATATTATAAAGCTATTTATTGTTTAAGAGGTGGAGTAGGTTTTGGTGCAGATGAAACAACAGATGTATCAAAAAATCCTATAATGTATAATGAACTTGGAGAAATGCATAAAGATGCTAAAAGCATTATAGAAAAATATCAACAGTATTATGGAATAAATCTTGATAGAACTCTTGATGGAACAGAGAATACAACAAATATTTATAATGCTATATTATGGATTTTAGATGAAGCATATTTGCCAGTAGATAATACAAATTATAGTGAGGTTGAATATAAAAAAGAATTGCTAGATAGAGCAGGAATTGCTGAAAAACAGCAAGCAGATATTACAAAAGATGATATAGAAGTAATACAACAATTAGCTATTTGGTATTTTGCAAACTATGATGAGCAAGTTACAGGAATAAAACCAACAGTATCTCAAGCAACAAGAACTCCAGCAGGACTATTAAGCATAAATGGTGATAATAATTTTGATGGATATAGATTAAGTAATTTGAATAAGTTATACCAATATTTCATAGATGGAGCAATAAATAATGCATCATATACAACAAATACACAAACAGGTGAAAGACAAAAAATAATCGAAGAAAACAAATTTGATGACAGTTTAAAATTAGGAATAAAAAGAGTTGATTATGATGAACCAGATCCAGAAAAGATTACTCCAGATGGATATTATTATGAGATAGGACCATTTAGCATAAAAGCTAATACAGGAGAACGTGTAGGAGAACAAAAATTAGATGTAAAAGACATTATAATATGTGATGCAGATGGAAGAACAATAGAAAAATATTATGAATTGGCTGAAGGAAAAGTAAATGAAGTAGTTGGAGTCTATGATTTAAACAACAATAAAGTACAAAGTATTGAAAAAGGAATAAATTATTATATTAGAGTAAAGCAAATGTTTACTAAGGGTTGGAATTCAAAAAGCCCAATGGCAGAAGAGGAAAGATATGATTTAAATAATGTAACATTAAAAATATCTTCTGCATATACATTAACAACAGCAACATTTTTAGTTAGAGAAAATGTAGATCAACCAGTTGTGGAAGTAGTTAGAGAAAAAATATTGAGTGAGGATGAAATAACTACAGTAGTTAAAGAATTTGATTTAAGCATTCGTAAATTCATAACTGATATAAAACGTGGAGATACTAATATAGAAGTTGAGACTAGAGAGCCTCAAATAGATACAACTACATTAATAAATGGAATTGAAAATAGAAATGGAACTGTAGAATATACAGCAACATATACACATCCAAAAAATCCTATTTCAGTAGAAATAGGTGACAAAGTAATATATACAATAAGAGTATATAATGAAGGAGAAGTAGATGGAACTGCAACAAGTGTTACAGATTATTTACCAGAAGGACTAAAATTTATTCCAGCTTCTGAAAGTGAAATAAATACTTTATATGGGTGGACAAATCCATCTAATGATGGCAAAACAATTGTAACAGAATACTTAAAAGATAAAAATATAAAAGCTTTTGATGCAAATAAAACAGAAGAAGAAACAGGATGGCAAAAAGCAACTACAGGTAATGGTGGGTTATATTATAAAGATTTAAAAATTGAATGTGAAGTTATTGCAAGTGTGGCAGAAACAAGCCAAAATTTAAGGAATATAGCAGCGATAACTGAAGATACAGGAGATGACAGAGATTCTATTCCAGGAGATCCAGGAAGAAATGATTATAATCCACCAGCAGATAACAGCACATATAAAGAAGATGATGATGATTACGAAGATTTAGTATTACCAGGAAAAGAATTTGACTTAGCTTTAAGAAAATATATAATTAATGTTGAAAGAAATGGTCAAAATGTAACGATACCAAATGAAAGAGAATTAGACAAAATAGATTTAAAAAAACTTATAAGTGCAGAAGAAACAACAGCTAAATATAAACATAGAAAAGATCCTGTAGAAGTACAAACAAATGATATTATTACATATACATTCAAAGTATATAATGAAGGAGACGTAGATGGATATGTATCTTCAATTGTAGATTATTTACCAGAGGGATTAGAATTTGATGTTGAAGCAAATATTAATTTTATAGAATATAAACAAGATTATAAATATAGTGATGCAGAATTAGAAGGAAAACAATATGCATATAAAATAGATGGAAATAAAATAACAATATTACCAATTGCAAGTGTAATTGAAGATGAAGTTGGTATTGCATGGTTATTCAAATTAGATGCGTTTGACGGAGAAAATTTAGATAGTGAATCTGTAGATGTGAAATTTAGAGTAACTGCTCAAACATCTAATAAAGATAAAGTTTTAACTAATATAGCAACAATGACATATGGACCAATAAATGCTAATGTTGTAGACAGAGATTCATCAGAAAATGTATTTACAGTTCCAACAGCAGAAGAATTAACAAAAGATTTGCCAGGATATAAAGGAAATGAAAGTAATAAAAATGTATTAACAGATGCTGAATATCATTATGAAGGTATAGAAGATGATGATGATTTTGAAAAGATTATTATAAAGGGAAAAGAATTTGATTTAGCTTTAAGAAAATATATTTCAGCAATAAATGGTGTAGAACCAGAAATATCAAGAGTACCAGTAGTAGATACAAGTAAATTAAATAAAACAGAGGAATTTGCTGGTAAAGAAGTTACTACAGCAACATATAAACATTCAAAAGAACCTTTAACTGTAAAAAAAGGAGATATTGTTACTTATAGAATTAGAATATATAATGAAGGAAAAAGAGATGGATATGCAACAAAAGTAACAGATTATTTACCAGACGGTTTAGGATTCTTGTATACAGCTACAGGTGACATTAATTCAGAATGGTTCTTAGCAGAAGGAGTAGATGCAAATCCATTGTATGGAACAAATGGGGTTTATGAAAAAGAAGAATCAGTACTGAAAAAAAATGCTTACAAAACAGTTTTTGGAGAAAATGTAGATTTAAGCACAATACAAGTTATACAAGGAAGTAAAAACGAAGATGGTACTAGAAATATGCTTCCAATAACAGCAGGAGGAACAATAGGAGAAACAGAAATAAAAGCTACTGAGTTAATAAAAGCATATGGCTCAGAAGTAACAGATAAAGATTTATGGCAACAAAGTGTAAATAGTGAAACAGATGGATTATTCTATCAAGAACTTGAAATTACTTGTATTGTATTAAAAGAAAATACATATCAAGGAATATTAAAAAATGTAGCAGAAATAACAGCAGCAGAGGATTCAGAAGGTAACAAAATAATAAATATAGGTGATGACAGAGATTCTGAACCAAATAATGTTTATGCAGATCAAAATCATACTCCAGGAGTAGAAGTGAATGGATATACACCGGGTGAACAAGATGATGATGATTTCGAACCATTACAATTAAAATATTTTGATTTAGCACTTCGTAAATTTATAACAGGTGTTGAAACAAATGGAGAATTTGAAAGTGTAATAACAAGGATACCACAACTAAAAATAGGTGAAGATGGAAATATAGTATATGAACATAGCAAAGAACCTGTACATGTAGCAACTAATAATATAGTAATATATACAATAAGAGTATATAACGAAGGAACAGTTGCAGGATATGCAGAAGAAATTACAGATGATATACCAGATGGATTAGAATATTTGCCAGAATATGATATAAATAAACAATATAATTGGGTAATGATAGATAAAGATGGCAATGTTACAGAAAATGTAGAAGAGTCAGTAAAAATAACAACAGATTATTTATCAGAAGCAAAAAATAAAGAACAAAATTTATTAAAACCATTTGATGTAAGTAAAGCAATAAGTAGTGAAGAACCATTAAATCCAGATTACAAAGATGTAAAAGTTGCATTTAAAGTAACAGAGCCAAATACATCAGACAGAATAATAGTAAATAGTGCTCAAATATCAGAAGATAGCGATTATGATGAAGATTCTATTCCAGGTGAGTGGAATGAAGGTGAAGACGATCAAGATAAAGAATATATATATGTCAAATATTTTGATTTAAGTTTACTAAAATGGGTAACGAAAACAATAGTAACAGTAGGTGAAAAAACAACTATAACAGAAACTGGATTTATGCCAAATACAGGAAAAACAGAGACTACAGGGATTAGAGAAAATAGTGAGGCAGAACCAATAGCAAAAGTAGAATTAGATAGAAAAAAATTATCTAAAACAACAGTAAAATTTGCATATAAAATAAGAGTTACTAATGAAGGCGAGATAGCAGGATATGCAACAGAGTTAACAGATTTTATTCCACAAGGATTAGAATTTAATGAAGAAGATAACAAAGCATATGGATGGGTAAAAGAAGGAGAAAACAAAGTAATAACAAGAGCATTAGAAACAAAATTATTACAACCAGGAGAAAGTGCAGAATTAGAAATAGTATTTACATGGAAAAAGGATACAAATAATTTAGGATTAAAAACTAACATAGCAGAAATAACAGAAGACTATAATGAGTATGATTCAGAAGACATAGATTCTACACCAGACAATAAAGTGGATCCTTATGAAAAAGAACAAGAAGATGATGATGATTTTGCATTAGTAATTTTATCAATTAAAACAGGTAAAGGTGTTTCTTATACAATTTTTATAACAGCAATGTTATTATTGCTTGCTAGTGGAATATATTTAGTAAAAAAATATGTATTAACATATTAATATAAAAAATAAAAGGATTAGAAAGTAAAAACTTCTAATCTTTTTATTTACAAATATAAAATTATTATGATATAATTTTACTTAATAGAGAGGGTAATAAAAATGAATCAAATATTATTAACAAGTAATGATAATAATAAAAATAAGGGAAATAATAGAACTATAAATAATTCAAATGATATTAAAAAAATCATTATGTTTTTTGCTGTTGTAATTTTAGTGTTTGGGATTGCTATTGGTGGAATATATGGATACAAGGTATTCAAAAAGGATAAAGTAGAAGTAAATAATAATTTAAAAATATCAATAAAAGACACTGAAGAAGGAGCAGAAGAAGTAGTAATAATTGCAGAAGCAGAGGTAGGAATAAGCAAAATAATTTATATATGGAATGATGAAGAACAAACTATAAAAGAAATTAGTGGAGGTAGAACAAAACAAGAAGAAACAATAGAAATACCATTCGGAACAAATACACTAAAAGTAAAAGTGGTTGATCAAAATGGTCAAGAAACAGAACAGATAAAGGAATTCGTAAGAGAAACAGAAGGTGAAATTATAACAGAAGAAAGCATTATAGAAATAGATGATGCAATAGGAAATGGTCAAGTTAAAATTGTAGTTGCTGATGAAGAGTCTAAAATAGAATATATGAAATATAGATGGAATGAAGAAGAAGAAACAACAATTGAGGCAGAAGATGGAGAAGAAACAATAGAAGTAATTATAGATGTAAAAAGAGGAAAAAACATTCTTACAGTAACAGCAGTAAATTCTGATGATGAAGAAATAACTATTGAAAAAACACTTAAAGGAGTAAAAAATCCAGAAATAAGTGTAAAAAATGTAGATAATATATTGTATATGAAAATAACTCATGATATGGGATTAAAAGAAGTAGAGTTTAATATAAACGGAAAGAAATATATATATGACGAAAATTACTCAGGTTATGATTCTGAAAAAAAGGAACTAGAATATAAAATTGAAATAAAAGAAGGAGAGACAGGAACTGTAATTATAAAAGCTGTAAGTAATGAAACTAGAGAAACAAAGGAAGGGTTAATAAATACAGAATATATATTTAGAGGAAAATATTAATTGTACTGCAGAATAAGTACTAAAGATAGGAGATATAAATGTTTCAGGAAATATACATTATAGATTGTGAAAATGAATTAGCAATGAAATTAAGAGAAAAGTTTGAAAATGATAGAATATTTAGGTTTAAGAATATAAATCCTGCAAATCTTGATATTGCTCTTAAAAATATACCAAATTTAATAATAGTAAATGAACAATCAATTGATATAGATACAATAGAGTTATGTAAAAAAATTAGAATGAATGAAGATAACAGCATTACTCCAGTTTTAGTAATTTCAACAAGTAATGAACAAGAACACAAAATGGATATTATAAAAAATAGTATAGAATATATAATTCCAAATACAGCAAGTTTAGAATATATATATTATTCAATAAAAAATTTGATAAGATTATTATCAGTAAATAGAACAGTAAGTCCATTGACAGGACTTCCAGGGAATGTTCAAATACAAACAGAGTTAAAAAAGAGACTTTTAAAAAAAGAAACATTTCAAGTATTATATTTTGATTTAGATAATTTTAAAGCATATAATGATGTATATGGATTTCTAAAAGGTGATGAAATAATAAAGTTAACAGCAAAAATTATAACAAAGAATATGCATGCTTTAGATGAAGCTAATGTTTTTGTTGGACATATAGGAGGAGATGATTTTGTAGGTATAGCAGATGAAACTGTAGACTATGATAAAATATGTCAAAACATAATAGCTGAATTCGATAGAGAAATTATAAAGTATTTTAACACAGAAGATATAGAAAGAGGATATATTGAAGTGAGCAATAGAAAAGGAGTAATAGAAGAATTTCCATTAACATCAATTTCTATAGGAGTAGTAGTAGCTGATAAAAAAAGATTTTCTAATACACTAGAAATAGGAGAAGTTGGAGCACAAGTAAAGCATTTATCAAAAACTACTATAGGAAGTTCATATGCAATTGATAGAAGAGAAGATTTTTAAAAATAGAATAATAAAATAATTACCTCATATAAATATTATATGAGGTGTTTTTTATGATTATATTAACTAAGAAAAAAATATTATATACATTAGGAATTATAATGGTGTTTATATTTGCATATGCAATTACAGCTTATAATACTACTAATAGTTCAAAAAAAGAAATAGAAACGATACAAACTGTAGCACTTCCAGTGGATAATAAAGTAATAGTAATAGATGCAGGACATGGAAAACCAGATGAAGGAGCAGAAAGTAGTAAACGGAACAACAGAAGCAGAAAGTAATTTAAAAATAGCATTAAAGTTGCAGAATTTATTAGAACAATCTGGAGCAACAGTAATATTAACACGTTCAGATGAAAATGCAATATATGATATAGATAGTAAAACTTTAAAACAGAAAAAAATATCAGATATTCACAATAGAGTGAAAATAGGAAACGAATCAAGTGCAGATATATTTGTATCAATACACTTAAACAAAATACCACAAAGCCAGTATTGGGGATGGCAAACGTTTTATAAGCAAGAAAGTGTACAAGGACAAAAACTTGCAACAACAATACAAAATACTCTAAACGAAAGTATACAAAAAGAAAACAAAAGAGTAGCATCAAAAATAGATAATGTATATATAATAAAACATGTAGAAATACCAACAACAATAGTAGAATGTGGATTCTTATCAAACGCAGAAGAAGAGCAATTATTACTAACAGACGAATACCAAAACAAATTAGCATGGGGAATATATACAGGAATAATGGATTATTTTTATAATTTATGATAAAATAGCATAAACGACTAAAGGTGTTGTTTATGCTATTTATTAAAGAGGAGATAATTAGAATATGAAAGATTATATTAGAATAATTGGTGGAGGATTGGCAGGATGCGAAGCGGCATACCAAATTGCTAAAAGAGGTGTTAAAGTAAAGTTGTATGAGATGAAACCAAGTGTGTTTTCTCCAGCTCATTCTAATTGCAATTTAGCAGAGGTTGTTTGTAGCAATTCTTTTAAGTCTAATTTTATTACAAATGCTTGTGGATTATTAAAGGAGGAACTAAGAAGATTAGATTCTTTACTTATTAAATGTGCTGATAAGACTGCTGTTCCTGCAGGACAAGCTTTGGCAGTTGATAGAGAAGAGTTTTCTAGATTGGTTACTGAAGAGATTGAAAAGTTAGATAATGTTGAGATTATAAGAGAAGAGTTTTCGGAAGATTTAAATAAGGATGATGTGATTACAATTATTGCAACAGGTCCCTTAACTTCTGAAAAAATGGAAAAGCAAATTCTTAAACTTACTGGGGAAGATAAGCTTTATTTTTATGATGCTGCAGCTCCTATTGTGGCAAAAGATAGTATTGACATGAGTATTGCTTTTTATGGAGATAGATATTCTCAAGAAAAGAAAAAAGATGAGAGTATAGAGGAATGGAAAGAGAGGTTAGCTAATGAGGAAAGTGATAAAAGTTATATAAATTTACCATTTACAAAAGAGGAATATTTGGATTTTTATAATGAGCTAATAAATGCAGAAGTTGTAAATTTACACGAGTTTGAGAAAAAGGAAATTTTTGAAGGTTGTATGCCAATTGAGGTTATGGCAAAAAGAGGAGAAGATACTATCAGATTTGGACCGTTAAAACCAGTAGGATTTGATGATCCAAGAACAGGAAAAAGACCATATGCAATTGTTCAATTAAGGCAAGATAATGAAGCTGGAACTTTATATAATTTAGTGGGATTTCAAACAAATTTAAAATTTGGAGAACAAAAAAGAGTTTTTTCTATGATTCCAGGGTTAAAAAATGCAGAGTTTATAAAATATGGTGTTATGCATAGAAATACATATATTAATTCACCTGTTTTACTAAATGAAACATTTAATCTTAAGAGTAATAAAAATATATTTTTCGCAGGACAAATTACAGGAGTAGAAGGGTATGTTGAATCTATAGCTGCAGGTTTGGTGGCAGGTATAAACGCTGTAAATACTTATAATAATGAAGATTTAATAGCTTTTTCAGAAGAAACAGTAATAGGAGCTTTGGCCAAATACATATCTTCTCCTAACAAAAGATTTCAGCCTATGAATGCTAATTTTGGAATCTTACCTCCGTTGGAAGAAAAGATAAAAGATAAGCAAGAAAGGTATAAAAAAATGGCTTATAGAAGCTTGGGAAATATTACTAAAATATGACAATTATGTTAAAATTCATAGAATTTTACATAAAACCATTGCGAGAAATGTAAAAATATGCTATAATATACATAACGTTTCTTGTAAGGAGGAAATATTATATGGATATAAGAAAAGAAAAAGAATTATTAACAAAAAAACTAGAAGAAATAAATGCTAATATAAGTAAAGAAGATATAAAAAAGCTATCTAGAAAAGAATTATTAGAATTTGCAAAAGTTAACTTAGAGATACAAAAAAACTTAACAATATTACAAGCTGCAGAAGATGCAGGTATTATATAAGTAAGAAGGAGGTAATATAATGGAACTAAAAACACAATCAGATACATTAAAAAGATTAGCTTCGATATCAGAAACGCTGGTAGAACAATTAAAAAATTATGTTATTAATAATGGAATTAGAGTTGGAACAGTTGCCATGGATATAGGAGGGGCAGAAGACTTCACAAGAATAATAAGGACAAATCTTGAAGGCATTTCTATAAATGGTGATGAAAATGTATTATATGATATAGTTGCAATTTATGACCAAGCTATAAAATCTATTGAAGCAGAATTAGCAAAAAATAAGGAATTAGAGGATGGAGATGTAGATAAATTTAATGATGCCACAATAGAGTCTTTTAATAATGTAAAAAAAGTATTAGAGAATAGTAAAAATTCTTCTGTTGGGCCTATAAAAACTATATTAGATGAATTAACTAATGGAGATATTGACAAAGAATATAGAGAAAAAAAGGTAGAGGAAATTAATGCAGATACAAGAATACTTGAGTCTGAAATATTAGAGAATGCATCAAGTTTAGAGGATTTTGAATCTGAGACAAGAAATGAAAGAATAGCATATGAAGAAATGCTAGTGTTAGTAAAACAATATTTTGATTTAAAAAAAGAAATAGAAGATATTGATAAGGAATTAGCAAAACCAGACATATCAGATGAAGACAAATCAAAGCTACAAGATGAAAAAGCTAAAAAACAGAAAAATTTAATTAGTGTTTTGAAAGATATTAATGATAGAACTGACAAAGACGAAGAGTATAAGCAAGGGGAAAAAGAATCTGATAAAGATTATTTAAAAAGAATACAAAGTAAAGATCCAGATATGTATGTAAATAGAGCTCAGTCATTTAAACAATATGACTTATCAAAAAAGCTTGAATCTTTAAAAAATAAAAAAATAAAGATTTATGATGAAAAAACCAAAACATTTAAAGAGATTGAAGTAAAAGATTATATAGATAAAGATGATGCTAGTCAATTAGCAAGTTTATCAGAAAAGATTGAAACAGATAGAAATATAAATCGTGCAGCACTAAAAGATAAGAAGGATAAAATAGAGGAATTAAATAAAAGAAAAGAAAATTATATAAATACACAGCCTAATTCAAACAAACAATCTAGTTCACTATCACTACCAACTATTCCTGAAAAAATGGGATTCTGGAGTAAATTCAAAAAAAGAATGGAATTTAATAGAGAACATGAAGGAGAAGGCAGATTAAAATCTTTCTTTAAAAGTTTTTCTAAAAATAGAGATGAAGAAGTTTTTGAGGAGGAAATAAAAAAATCTAAACAAACTACTGAAACAAGAAAAGAATGGTTGAAATATATAGAAGTAAAAGTTAAAAGTGGAGAAGCTGTTGAACGAGTAAAAGCAGCTGTAAAAACAAAAATGTTTAAAGAAATAGAAAAAAAAGACCCAAATGTAAAATAATAATAAATATTAGAACCTATATATATTTTTATATAGAGAA
This sequence comes from Clostridia bacterium, assembly GCA_045602745.1. Taxonomy (GTDB): domain Bacteria; phylum Bacillota; class Clostridia; order TANB77; family CAG-508; genus CAG-452. The sequence goes on from JAZSCD010000049.1 coordinate 11,071, forward strand.
CCTATATATATTTTTATATAGGTTCTATTTTTATGTAAAAAACTTAAAAAAATATCTAAAAAACTATTGCATTTTAGTAATTTATCATATAAAATATGGTCAAAGTGGAACGAAGTGGAGGAAAGTGGAATAAAAATCCTCTAAAAAAGAAAAGAGGTGGAACCATTTGTTAATAGGCGAATATGAGCATAATATAGATGCAAAAGGTAGACTTATAATGCCAGCAAAGCTAAAAGACGATATTGGCGAAAAGTTTGTTATAACACAAGGTTTAGATGGTTTCTTATTTGTATATTCGCAAAATGAATGGAAAAACTTTGAAGAGAAATTAAGAACGTTCCCACTTACAAACAAAGATGCAAGAGCTTTAAAGAGATTTTTTTTAGCAAGAGCAACAGAGTGTGAAATAGACAAACAAGGAAGATTTTTAATAGCAAGCAACTTAAGAGAATTTGCAGGTCTTGAAAAAGAAGTAGTAATTATAGGCGTATTAGACAAGATAGAAATTTGGAGCAAAGATAAATGGCTTGCATATAGCGAGGAAGAAAACTTAGCAGCTGATGAAATTGCAGCAAGGATGGAAAACTTAGGTATATAAACAAGAAAAGTAGCAAAGCTACATTTCTTTTCGCCGATTTGAGTTTCCGAATATAATGAGGAAATCTCAAAGGCAATAGCGATTATAGCTTTTAACGAATATGAAAATATATATTTTCATATTCAATAAAAAGTTTATATAAAGATACAAAAGAAAAATAATAAAAGTACACTAAAGAAATTTTAAATTACAAAAGATTAAAAATTAAATTTTACAAAAGAAGATTGTAGGGGCAGGGCTTGCTCTGTTCTATAAAAACAAAAGACAAATTTACAAAAGAAAAAATGTTAAATTTACAAAAGAATTTAACGCAAATGAAAATATACGGGTGAGTATAACTTGTATAAAAAAGTACAAAAGTTTAAATTATATAATTACGAAAGTAAAAATACATATATACAAAAGAAAATTGTAGGGGCAGGGCTTGCTCTGCCCGAAAAAACAAAAGATAAATTAAATAATACATAAAAGAATTGGCAGTTGGTAAAGAAAAAATACCAACTGTTTGTACTATTGTTAAAGATTTTATAAATAGGAGTTTAAAAGTGAAAATAGAATTTAATCATACTCCAGTTCTGATAGATGAGTGTATTGAAAATTTAAATATAAATCCAGATGGTATATATGTAGATGGAACAATGCGGTGGAGCAGGACATAGTTTCGAAATAGTAAAAAGATTATCAGATAAAGGAATGCTTATAGGAATAGATAGAGATGAAGATGCTTTATCTGTTGCTAAAGAAAAATTAAAGTATTTTGACAATGTAAAATATGTACATGGTAATCATGACAATATAAAACAAGTATTAGAAGAATTAAATTTAAGTAAAGTAGATGGAATTCTGTTAGATTTAGGTGTTTCATCATATCAAATAGATGAAAAAACAAGAGGATTTACATATATGCAAGAGGGCCCTTTAGATATGAGAATGGATAAAACTCAAGAATTAACAGCAGAGTATATTATAAATAATTATAAAGAAGAAGAACTTGCAAGAATTATATACGAATATGGTGAAGAAAAATTTTTTAGAAGAATTGCAAAAAATATTTGTGAATATAGAAAAAAAGAAAAAATAACAACTACAACTCAGCTTGTAAGTATTATAGAAAAAAGTGTACCCAAAGCGTTTGGAGACAAACAAGGGCATCCAGCAAAACGTACATTTCAAGCAATAAGAATAGAAGTTAATAATGAAATAGAGCCATTGTATTTAACTACAATAAATTCTATAGATTGTTTAAAAGAAAATGGAAGACTATGTATTATAACATTTCATTCTTTAGAAGATAGAGCTGTGAAAAAAGCATATGCAGATTCTATAGGAAAATGTACATGCCCACCAGGATTACCATATTGTGTGTGTGGACAAACAACTTTAGGAAAAATAATTACAAAAAAACCAATATTACCAACAAATGAAGAAATGGAAAGTAATTCAAGAAGCAGAAGTGCAAAATTGAGGGTATTTGAAAGAGCGTAATACATTGAATATTACAACGAATTACCTATAAACAGATAGTGACTTGTAGGGGCGGGTCTTGTGCCCGCCCAAGAAGATAAAATGTGAATATAATGTAGGGGCGAACTCTGTTCGCCCGCGGGCGATTAAAATCGCCCCTACAATGAATTTTGAAGGAGGTGGATATTTTGCCAAGAAATTTTAATAAGTATCAATATGAAACAAGCCCAAGAAAACTTGAGCCAGAATATGCACCTGTAAAAAATCCATATAAGGCAAAAAGAACAACTGCAAGAAAAATAGATCCAGAAAAAGAAAAAGAAAAAGTAAAACAATTAAAAAAACAAAAGAGAAAAGCAATAAGATATCTTGTAATAGGATTTTTAATACTTTTTGCGGTAAGTTATAGAAATTCTCAGATAGATGAAAATTTTGCAAAAGTACAGAATTTAAAAGCAGAATTAGCAGAAGTACAAAAGCAAAATGCACAATTAGAAGTATCTATAGAAAATGGATTAAACTTAAATAATTTAGAACAAGAAGCTAAAGAACAATTAGGAATGCAAAAACTTAATTCTAAACAAACAGTGTATATAACATTACCAAAAAATGATTATATAGAAGCTGCTTCAGAAGAGGTAATAATAGAAGATGAACAAAGTGGGCTAAAAGGCATAATAAATTCACTTTCGAATATATTTAAATAGGATTAGTATTAAATAAATACTAATCTTATTTTTTATTTTGAAAAAATTGTAATTTGTTGTTTTTCGAAAAATTCAGGACAGTTCCAAAAATTCTCAATAAATTGATAATTTTTAGGGACAGTCCCTAGAATTTTCCGCACACAAATTACAATTTCAAGAGGTGTTTTATGAAGTCTACAAATATTAGCCGTAAAAGAAATTTAAGATATATGCTATTTATAAGTTTTACAATTTGCATTTCTTTAATTGTAAGAATAGGATATATACAATTAGTTCAAGGAACAGAACTAGAATCTATGGCATATATGCAACAAACACTAAATAGAAAAATAAATCCTAAAAGAGGAACAATTTTTGACAGCACAGGGAAAAATATATTGGCAGTAAGTGCAAGCGTAGAAACAGTAACTGTGAATCCAGGAAATATAAAAAAGGAAGATAAAGAAAAAGTTGCAAGAATACTTTCGGATATATTTGATTTAGATTATGAAACTATTTTAAAAAGGGTAAAGAAGAATAGTTCTATAGAAACTATTGTGAAAAAAGTAGAAAAAGAAAAAACGGATAAATTAAGAATATGGATGGATAAAAATAATATAGTAACAGGGATTAATATAGATGAAGATACTAAAAGATATTATCCATATTCGAATTTGGCATCAAATGTTATAGGATTTACAGGAAGCGACAATCAAGGATTAGAAGGAATTGAAGCTAAGTATGATAGTATTTTAAGTGGTAAAACAGGAAAAATATTAAAATTAACAGATGCTACAGGAACTGATTTGGGAACAGAAGGAGAAGATTATATAGAAGCAACAAATGGGGATGATTTAATATTGTCAATAGATATGACTGTTCAATCTATTGCAGAAAAATATTTAAAGCAGGCATGTATTGATAATGTTTGTACAGATGGAGGGAATATTTTAATTGCTAATCCTAAAACCGGGGATATTTTAGCAATGGCTAGTTATCCTAATTATGATTTGAATAATCCGTATAGCATAAATAATGAAGAATTGAAAATTGTGTGGGATACTTTATCATCTAATGATAAATCTAAGGCTTTACAGCAAATGTGGAGAAATAAAGCGATATCTGATACATATGAACCAGGTTCTACATTTAAATTAGTTACATCATCTGCTGCATTAGAAGAAGGGATAACAGATACTGACAATGCAGGTGAATTTTGTTGTACTGGTTCGATAAATATTGCTGGAACAAGAATAAAATGTTGGAGGTACTATAGACCACATGGAAGTCAAAGTTTAAGAAATGCTTTAATGAATTCTTGTAATCCTGTGTTTATTGGACTGCGGTCAAAAGTTAGGAGTAGAAACTTATTATAATTATTTAGAAAAATTTGGGTTACTTGAAAAAACCGAAATCGATTTACCAGGTGAAGCAGGAAGTATTTTTTTAAAGGAAGAGAAAGTAGGGCCTGTAGAACTTGCAACAATTTCTTTTGGGCAAAGATTTGAAGTAACACCTATACAAATGCTTAGCATGGTTTCAACTATAGCTAATGGAGGTAAAAAAGTTACTCCAAGAATTGTAAAGGCCACTATAGATGGAGAAACCGGAGAAAGAAGAGAAATAGAAGTAAAACAAGGAAATCAAGTTATATCGGAAGAAACTTCTAAAAAAGTGCTTAGCATGATGAACTCGGTAGTATCAGAAGGAACTGGAAAAAATGCACAAGTTAAAGGTTATTCAATAGGAGGTAAAACAGGAACATCTGAAGATGGAGTAAATACAAATAAATATGTAACTTCATTTATAGGAGTGGCAGATACAAACAATCCAGAAGTAGTAATATTAATTTTATTATATAATCCAACAGGGGAGGGAGGTCATCAAGGAGGTGCAGTTGCAGCACCAATAGCATCACAAGTATTGCGGAGAAGTATTACCATATTTGGAAGTACAAAAAAATGATGTAGGGGCGGACGACTCTGTCCGCCCGGTAGAAATGCCAGATATAACAGGAATTAGTTTGACTGAAGCAAAGAAGAGTTTAAAAGAATTAGGGTTAGAAATAGAAATAGGGGGAGAAGAAACTGATGAATCAATAGTAAAAGACCAATTGCCTAAAAAAGGGATTCAGGTAAGTACAGGTACAAAGGTTACAATATATGTGCAATAATTAGGGGAAGATAAATTGTAATTTGCATGAGGGAATTTCCAGGGACTGTCCCTAAAAAGTAGCAACTTGTTGAGACTTTTTGGGACTGTCCTGAAATTCACGAAAACAGTATCAACATAGAGTTTGTAAAGATTGACGATTCAGGACAGTCCCCTTGTGTCCCTTTGGGACAAAAGAGGGA
>JAZSCD010000050.1:0-17416 GCA_045602745.1 Clostridia bacterium
CCTCCCAAAGACCGCTGGCCCACCGACTTGACCCCTTTTGTCCGTTTACGGACAAAGTGTGTCTGTCCCCATTCGTTCAAATTATAATTAAAAAAATTAAAATATTATGCAACTTTTTACAATTTTTTATGGTATTATTTATATAAGGTGATATAAATGGAGTATACAAATAAAAATAATTATTTAGAAAAAATGATAGAAAAATACTCAAATATGATATACAGACTGGCATTAGTAAGAACAAGAACAAAGGAAAATGCAGAAGATGTTTATCAAGAGGTGTTTTTAAGATTGTCTAAAAAAATGCCAGAGTTTGAAAGTGAAGAACACGAAAAAGCATGGCTTATTAAAGTTACAATTAATTGTAGTAAAAATTTATTAAATTCTAAATTTTTAAAAAATACAGAAGAATTAAAGGAAGAAATAGCTTTTGAAACTGAAGAAAAACACGAAATATACTATGCTGTTCAAAAATTACCTGTAAAATATAAAACAATAATCCATTTATATTATTATGAAAATTATAAAATAAGTGAAATTACTAAAATTTTAAAAATGAAAGAAAATACAGTAAAATCGTATTTAGCACGAGCTAGAGAAAAATTAAAGATGGAAGCGGAGGTGATATAAAATGAATAAAAAAGATTATATAGATGCAATAAATGAAATAGAAGTAGGTGATGAATTGAAAAGAAAAACATTTGAAAAAGTAAAAGAAAAAAAGAGTTATGTAAAAAGAATATATACATTTGCAACAGCTATGATTATATTTGTAATAGCAATATCAATAGCAATACCATTAAATAATAATAAAAATACGGTTACTCCAATGGAAGTAATTGCAGAAAATAATGGATTACCAAAAGTAGAAAGCTTTGAGAAGTTGTATGAGATTATGAAAGATAAAGAATCAGAATATTACAATGGAAATGTAGATTTTGTTATAATGGAGTCTGCAAGTGATATGAAAGGTGATACGACTATAACACAAGGAGCTAATAGAGAAGAAACTTCATCAAAACAGGAAACAGATTTTTCGAAAACAAATACACAAGTAGAAGGCGTAGATGAAGCAGATATAGTAAAAACAGATGGAAATTATATTTACTACGTAACAAACGATAAAGTAATAATTGTAAATGCAGAAGATGAAAAAAATTTAAAAATAGTCTCAGAAATAGGATATAAAGATAATAGCTTTAATCCAAGAGAATTATTTATAACGGAAAACAAATTAATAGTAATAGGGAATTTGTACGAAAATTATAGCAAAAATAATGCAGTAGTAGAATATATGTATCCTACAAATAATCAAAGAACAGTAGCAAAAATATATAAAACAGAAAATAAAGAAAATCCAGAGTTATCAAGAGAAATAAAAATAGAAGGAAATTATTTATCATCAAGAATGATAGGTGAAAATGTATATTTTATAGCTAATAAATATATGTATTCATATTTGTTTAGAAATAAAGAAATTGAAGAAATGGATGAAGAATATTTTAAACCTAAATATACAGATACAGCAGTTGAAAGTTCTGAAAAGTGCATAGCTTATGAAGATATGTACTATTTTCCAGAAAGTGAAGATGCATCATATTTAAATATTGCAGGATTTAATATAAATAATAACGAAGCTGCAAATATAGAAACTTATTTAGGAGCGGGAGAAGATATATACTCTTCTCAAGACAGTTTATATATTACAAAAGTAAAATATGAGTATAAAGATTCTAGATGGTATGGATACTATAACAATTATGATATAAACACATATATATATAAATTTAAATTAGAAGATTCTAAGGTGACATATGAAGCAGCAGGAAGTATTCCAGGAGAAGTTTTAAATCAATTTTCTATGGATGAAAAAGATGGATATTTTAGAATAGCAACAACAGATAGTGACAGTTGGGATAGTGAAACAGATAGAAATAATTTATATGTTCTAAATGAAAAATTAGAAATTGTAGGTAAAGTAGAAGGATTAGCAAAAGGCGAAAAAATATATTCTGTTAGATTTATGGGGAATAGAGCATATATGGTAACATTTGTTGAGACTGACCCGTTATTTGTAATAGATTTATCAGAACCTACAAATCCTGTAGTCTTAGGAGAATTAAAAATACCAGGATATAGTAAATATTTACATCCATATGACGAAAATCATATAATTGGATTTGGAGAAAATACTAGAATTAATGAATATGGAGGAGTTGTTACCGATGGAATGAAAATGGCTTTATTTGATGTAACTAATCCAAATAATCCAAAAGAATTATATTCAGTTAATATAGGAGAAAGAGGAACATATTCAGAATTATTATATAATCACAAAGCGTTATTATTCTCAAAAGAAAAAAATATAATAGCATTTCCTGTATCTATATATGAAGAAGAAGGAAATTATAGAACAAATTTAAAATTCCAAGGTGCAATAGTATATGGATTGGATTTAGAAAAAGGATTTACTTTAAGAGGAACAATAGCACATATGCAAGTACAAGATGGATATAGAAATTATGATTACGAAAAAGCAGTAGAAAGAATAATATATATAAAAGATAATTTATATACATTGTCAAAGAGAATGATAAAATCAACAAATATGAACACAATGGAAGAGCAATCGTTATTAGAATTTTAATATATGTAGGGGCACAAGAATAATTACAAATGTTGTAGGGGCAGGGTTCCATCCCTGCCCGAAAATAGTTAATAGTGAATAGTACAAAATTTTCTAAAAATAAAAAGAAAAGGCTGTAGATTTAAAATCACAGCCTTTTCTTTTTGGGAAGTTTAGTTGTTACAAATACAAATGGACTTCCCAATAGGATTAGTGGCAAAATATTTACGAGTTCCATCGTATTCTATCCAAAGAACTTGCCACAAATCAAATTTAATTTGTTTCAATTCATAAGATAAAGGGAGTAAATATTTACCGTTATCCTCTGTTAATGAAACTTCTCTAGTCCATACATTATTACTTTGCTGAAGATAAGGAGAATCTTTCATCTTATCATATGCAGAAGAATAAATGTTAATGGAGTCGAGGTTGTTCCAATTAGGAAAATTTTCAATGACGTAATCAATCAAAGAAAAACAAGTGCTGGGTATGCTAAACATGTTGTTCACTCCTAACTTAAGACTTAACTAAGCCTTTATTATAAATGATTACAGTTAAATTATAACATTAGTTACATAAAAAAGCAAATAAGTAAATAGAAAATAATTGCAAACGTTGTAGGGAGAGCTGTCCTTAGGCGACCCGCAATGCATCGAAGATATTAATTGTTGAATATGAGGGCGGAATAAAATTTTGTTCTTTAAATGTTTGCTAGACAAATAATCCAAAAAATCCTTAAAACCCCCTTTAAAAAATAATAAAAAAGATATATAATAGTACAAATTGTATAATATAGGGAGAGTTTATGAAAAAAAAGTGGGAATATTATGAAGCAAACGAAGAAACAGTAAATGAGATATCGGAAAAGTTTAATATATCAAAGTTACTTGCAAAAATTCTTGTGAATAGAGATATAGTTGAAGATGAAAAAATAAAAGTATTTTTAGAACCTACTAGAAATGACTTTTATGATCCGTTTTTAATGCCAGATATGGAAAAAGCAGTAGAAAGAATAATAAAAGCGATAGAGAATAAAGAAAAAGTTATGATATACGGAGATTATGATGTAGATGGAATTACTAGTATAACTGTACTAAAAAAATTTTTAGAAGAAAGAGGATTAGATGCAGGATATTACATTCCAAATCGTTTAGAAGAAGGGTATGGCTTAAATAAGGAAGCTATAGAACAAATTATAAAACAAAATTATACATTAATAATAACAGTAGATTGTGGAATTTCTGGAATAGAAGAAATAGAACATTGTAATAATTTAGGAATAGATGTAATTGTTACAGATCATCATGAACAATTAGAAGAACTTCCAAATGCATATGCAATAATAGATGCCAAAAGAAAGGATAATACATATCCATTTAGAGGACTTGCAGGATGTCGGAGTTGTATTTAAAGTAATACAAGCAATTTCGATTAAATTAGAATTAGATGCAAAAGAATATTTAAAATATCTAGATATAGTATGTGTAGGAACAATATCTGATATAGTTCCATTGGTGGATGAAAATAGAGTAATTGCAAAATTGGGATTAAAATTAATAGCTCAAACAAAAAATATTGGATTAAAAGTATTACTAATAGAATCTGGATATAAAAAAATAGATTCAAGCACAATATCATTTGGTGTAGCACCTAGAATTAATGCATGTGGAAGAATGGGATATCAAGAAGAAGCTTTAAAGCTATTTTTAACAAATGATATTGATGAAGCAAAAAAAATAACAGCAGAATTAAATAAATTTAATATACAAAGACAAGCAAAAGAAAAGGATATTTTTGAACAAGCACTTAAAGAATTAGAAAAAGAAGATTTAAATAATTTAAATAGTATAGTGCTTTGCGGAGAAAACTGGCATCATGGTGTAATTGGAATAGTTGCATCAAAACTAACAGAAAAATTCTTTAAACCAACAATATTATTATGCTATGAAGATGGAATGGCAAAAGGTTCTGGTAGAAGTATACCAGGATTTGATTTACATGAAGCTTTGGTAGAAACTAGTGAATATTTAGAAAAATATGGTGGACACGAAATGGCAGTAGGGTTGGCTTTAAAAAAAGAAATGTTTAACGGCTTTAAACAAAAATTTGAAGAAATTGCAATTAGTCAAGATGTAAAAAAATATGTTCCTGTTGTAAAAATAGATGGACAAATAACTTCAAAAGAAACTAATATAAATATAATACATGAACTAGAACTATTAGAGCCATTTGGAGAAAAAAATAAAACGCCAATATTTGTATACAAAAACTTAAAAATAGATTCCATAAGAGCACTTTCAGAAGGCAAACATTTAAAATTGACTTTAAAAGATGATAACATATTAATAAATGCAATAGGTTTTAATTTAGGATATTTAGCAGAAGAATTTTTAATAGGAGATAAAATTGATGTTGCAGGCATACTAGAAATTAATCATTTTGGAGGACAAGAACTTATTCAAATTAGTATAAAAGATATAATGAAATCAATATAAGAAAGGAATTCATTTATGCGAAACAACGAACAAGTAACAATAGAAAAAATAATAGAAAAAGTAAAAGAAAAGAATCCTAATTCAAATTCAGAATTAATAATAAAAGCATATGAATGTGCAAAAAGTAATCACAAAGAACAAAATAGAGTGTCTGGAGAAGAATATATTAATCATCCTTTAAATGTAGCATATATACTAGCAGATTTAGAATTAGATGATAACACAATAGCAGCTGCACTTTTACATGATGTAGTAGAAGATACTCCAGTTACACATGAAGATATTGTTAACGATTTCGGAGAAGAAATTGCAGAAATGGTAGAAGGTGTAACAAAGCTTCGGAAAAATTAGATATAGCACAATAGAGGAGCAACAAGTAGAAAACTATAGAAAAATGTTTCTAGCAATGGGAAAAGATATAAGAGTAATATTAATAAAATTAGCAGATAGACTTCATAACATGAGGACTTTGAGTTATTTAACTCGAGAAAGACAAATTGCAAATGCAAAAGAAACTATGGAATTGTTTGCACCGCTTGCTAATAGATTAGGTATATATTCTTTAAAATGGGAATTAGAAGACTTAGGGTTTAGATATTTATATCCAGAAGAATATAGAGAACTTGTTTTAGGTATAGAAAAAAAGAGAGAAGAACGATTAGAATTTATAGATAAAATAACAGAAGAAATAAAATTACAATTAAATAAAGAACAAATAAAAGGTGAGATAAAAGGAAGAGCAAAGCATTTATATAGTATTTATAGAAAAATGAAAAGAGATAATATAACTTTAGATCAAGTATATGATTTGTTTGCACTACGCATAATTGTAAATTCTGTAAAAGATTGTTATGCAGCGCTTCGGTGTAGTACATGATTTATATAGTCCAATGCCAGGTAGATTTAAAGACTATATAGCAGTACCAAAACCAAATATGTATCAATCTATACATACAACATTAATAGGTCCAAGTGGAACACCTTTTGAAGTACAAGTTAGAACATGGGATATGCATAGAATAGCAGAATTTGGTATTGCTGCACACTGGGCATATAAAGAAGCAAACAAAGAAAAAAAATCAAATGTTATTGTTGTAGAAGATAAACTTGCATGGCTTAGAGAAACATTAGAGTGGCAAAAAGATATGCAAGATCCAGATGAATTTTTAAAAACATTAAAAACAGAACTTTTTGAAGATGAGGTATATGTATTTACTCCAGCAGGACAAATAAAAGTATTACCTAGGGAAGCAACACCAATAGATTTTGCATATTCTATACATGCTGAAGTAGGACACAAAATGGTTGGTTGTAAAATAAATAGTAAAATGATGCCAATAGTTACAAAATTAAAAAGTGGTGATATTGTAGAAATAATAACATCAGATATACCAAAAGGACCAAGTAGAGATTGGCTTAAATTTGTAAAAAGTTCTAGTGCTAAAACAAAAATACAACAATGGTTTAAAAAAGCAGAAAGAGAAGACAATATAATTAGAGGAAAAGAAATAATAGACAGAGAAATAAAAAGAATAGGAATGTCTCATAGCGATTTATTTAAAACAGAATGGGTAAATAATGTATTGAAAAGATTTAATTATTCAACACAAGATGATATGTTTGCAAGTATTGGATTTGGAGCAATATCACCAGGGAAAATAATTACAAGACTTTTGGTAGAATACAAAAAAGAACACGAAGAAGAAACAATAGAAGCAAAAATAGAAGAATTAAGTGCTGCAAAGAATATAGTAAAAAAACCACCAAAATCAGGTGTTATAGTAAAAGGAATAGACAACTGTTTAGTAAAATTCTCAAGATGCTGTAATCCAGTTCCTGGAGATGAGATTATTGGATATATTACAAAAGGAAGAGGAGTATCTATTCACAGAACAGATTGTGTAAATATGGAAGAACTTTTACAAGATGAAAATAGAATAATAGATGTTGTATGGTTTAGCGAAGAAACAAAAGGTTCTTATAATGTTGATATAGAAATATTTTCTAATGATAGAACAGGACTGCTTTCTGACATAGTAAAAGAAATAACAGGTCAAAAAATTAATATTATGGGAGTAAACACAAAAACAAGTAAAGAAAGAATTGCAACAATAGATATTACAATAGAAGTAGAAAATATAGACCAATTATCTAAAGTTTTAAAAGCAATTAGAAAAGTTGATAGTGTATACGAAGTTAAACGTAAAAAATAACCCAAATGCAAATGAAAAGCGTCGTATTACGTTGTCAAACTGCATAAAAATTTTTTCGATATACAGCGTATAATCTCAAAAATTTTTATTTGTTTTCCTAGTACTACTTGCTTTTGATTTGCATTATTGTAAATATAAATTGTAGGGGCGGACAACCCTGTCCGCCCGAACATGAACAGACAGAATAATTACAAAATGTAGGGGCAGGTCTTGTGCCTGCCCAAATAAAAAACAGAAGAAAAAGGAATATTTTAATATGATTTTAAAAAGAATTAAGGTAAATGCTGGAGCGGTTGGCGAAACCAATTGCTATATAGTACAATGTGAAGAAATAAAAGAAACAATGATAATAGATCCAGGTGGAGATGTAGATAAAATAATAGAAATGTTAAATACTCTTCAAGGAACTATAAAATATATATTACTTACACATTGTCATGGTGACCATATAGCAGGAGTAAATAAATTAAAAGAAAAAGTTGGTGGTAAGGTTTTAATTCATAGAGATGATGAACCAGGTTTGAAAAATCCATCAATAAATCTTGCAGAATATGTAGATTTAGGAACTGTAATAGTAGAAGCAGATTCTAGATTAGATGATAATGATTTAATACATATAGGTAATATAGAATTTAAAGTAATTCATACACCAGGACATACTTCAGGAGGAATATGTTTATATTCAGAAAAAGAAAAATTATTATTTTCAGGAGACACAATGTTTAGAGGGTCATGGGGAAGAACAGACCTTCCAACAAGTAATTTTGCAGATATAATAAATTCAATAACAGAAAAATTAATGATTCTTCCAGAAGAAACAATAGTTTATCCAGGCCACCGGAAAATCAACAATGATAAAAGAAGAAGAACCTATTTATTTAGAGTTAAAACCTAAAAAATATTAATTAGAATATATGGTTGTAGCAATATGATTTATTCTAAAAATGAACCCTCCAGGGCTAGCGTGGGTAATCCGTATGCCTCAAAGGGCTGCCTCTGGAATTCATTTTTATAATAAATATATTTGCTACAATTAAATACAGAATTAATTATAAATAATGTAGGGGCGGGTCTTGTGCCCGCCCACAAAGAAATATGGATAAATATGATTATACAAATTAAAATAAAAAATATGAAAGAAGGAAAATTTTATGAATAAAATTCAACCAAAAACATTATCAGGATTTATGGAATTACTTCCAAATGAACAAGTATTATTTAACCAAATGGTAGATAAAATAAGAACATCATACGAAAAATTTGGTTTTTTACCAATAGACACACCAGTAATTGAAGCTTCAGAAGTACTTCTTGCAAAAGCAGGAGGAGAAACAGAAAAACAATTATATAGTTTTACAAAAGGAGATAGTAATTTAACACTTAGATTTGATTTAACAGTTCCCCTTGCAAAATATGTAGCAGAATATTATAACCAAATAGCATTTCCATTTAGAAGATATCAAATAGGAAAGGTATACAGGGGAGAAAGAGCACAACGTGGAAGATTCCGCGAATTCTATCAATGCGATATAGATGTAATAGGAGATGGAGAATTAAACATTATAAATGATGCAGAAATTCCAGCAATAATGTACACAACATTTAAAAGTTTAGGATTAGAGAATTTTTCTATACATATAAATAACAGAAAAATATTAAATGGATTGTTTGAAGCGGCAAATGTAAAAGAAAAATCTGTAGATATAATGAGAACAATAGATAAAATAGAAAAAATAGGAAAAGAAACTGTAATTGCAATATTTAAAGATGATTATGAAATGACAGATGAAAGTATAAACAAAATAGTTGATTTTATAGAAATAAAAGGAACAACTAATGAAAAAATACAAAAATTAGAAGCATTAGAAATACAAAATGATTTATACAAACAAGGCGTAGAAGAATTAAAAGAAGTAGTAAAATATATAAGTCTATTTAATGTACCAGATGAAGCTTTAGAAATAGATTTAAGTATAGCAAGAGGATTAGATTATTATACAGGAACAGTATATGAAACATTTTTAAATGACTATAAATCAATTGGAAGCATTTGTTCAGGTGGTAGATATAACGACTTAGCAGGATATTATACAGATAAAAAACTTCCAGGTGTTGGAATGTCTATAGGTTTAACAAGATTATTCTTTATATTAAATGATATAGGATTGATAAAAACAGACAAAAAATCAATATCAGATGTACTAGTAGTATCAATGGTAGAAGATCTAAACAAATCAATAGAAGTAGCAAATGCTTTAAGAAATGCAGGAATAAATGCAGAAATATATTTTGATAACAAAAAAATAAAAAATAAATTTAAATATGCAGACAGGTTAAATGTGCCATATGTAATTGTAATAGGAGAAGATGAAATAAGCTCAGGCCTATTAACAATAAAAAATATGCAAGAAGGAACACAAGAACAATTAACAATAGAAGAAATAATAAAGGGAATTTCTAGGGACTGTCCCTAAAAAGTTTGAACTTGCTTAAACTTTTTGGGACTGTCCTGAAATTCCACAATAAGAACTACAAATATATTAGATTCAAGATAATATATTTGTAGTTTTTTGATTCATATTGAATATATAATAAGAATATATTTAAACAAGATAATTTGCAAAGGAGAAAACTATAATGAACATAGCGGTAATAAATGCAAAAGACTTGTTTAAGTATATTCTTAAATTCTTTATAATAATTACTATAACTATATTTTTAATAAAAGGTCTAAAAAGCATGACTAATTTAAAACAAAAAGATATATTAAAAGAAACTATAGAAACAACAAAAAGTAATATTAGTGATTATTCTTTTATAAATTGTTTAGATTTGAGTATGTCTTTAATGTCATATAAAAAAGGTGGAAATACAGATAAAGAAATATTAAGCAGAAAAAAAATACTTGCAATGGGAGCAAATATTTTTGAGGAATCAATTTATGAAGATACAGATTTAGTAATAAAAGAAGAAGTAATAGTTGATGATACTGAAAAAATAATAAATCAAATAGAAGAACTTCCAAATAATGTTACAACAGAAGCAGTAATTGAAAATAATATAACACCAAAAGTTACAACTTCTTATAGAAGTGTACAAATTAATAACCAAAGTGATTATGAATTAACAGAAGAAATTTTAAAACCAGATATTGAAATTACAAATAAAAAAGATATATTAATTTATCATACTCATACATGTGAAAGTTATACTGCAAGTGAGCGGATATGAATACGAAATGACAGGCAACTATAGAACAACAGATTTAAACTATAGTGTTGCAAGAGTTGGAACAGAACTTACAAAATATTTAAAAAATAAAGAGTTTAATGTAGAACATTGTATAACATATCATGATTATCCAGCATATTCAGGTTCATATGATAGATCTCTTCAAACGGTACAAAATTTATTAGTAGGAAAGGATACTCAAATAGTAATAGATTTACATAGAGATGCAGTAGGAAGTAGTAATACTTATGCTCCTTCAGTAAAAATAAATGAAAACTATGCTGCACAAATGATGTTTGTAATAGGAACAGATGGTGGTGGATTAACTCATCCTGATTGGAAGCAAAATTTAAAATTAGCAGTAAAGATTCAAGAAAAAGCAAATGAAATGTATCCAGGGCTTTTTAGACCAATAATAGTTAGAAATTCTAGATATAACCAACATGTAACAACAGGAGCTTTTATTATAGAAGTAGGAGCAACAGGAAATACAATGCAGCAATGTATTTTAAGCATGCAATGTTTGGCGAATGTCTTAAAAGAAGTATGCCAATAGAAAATTTTTAGAAACTGTTTTCGTTGTAGAAAAATTGATAATATTTAGTAAAATATAAAAAATGTAGAGAAAATGTAGGGGCGACTAGTAGTCGACCGCTTCTCACAGAGCCTTACTAAAATGTAACAAAATTATAGCAAAAAATAAAAAAAAGGTTGTAAAACCTTAACTTAATTGATATACTTATATTATTAAAATATAAGTATATCAATTTTTTTAGGAGGTAATTATAATGGAAGAACAAAATATAGAACAAGAAAAAATAGAACAACAAATAGATATTCAAGAAACAGTAAATGAAGAAGTACAAATTGCAGCTGATGTTGTTTCAGTAATAGCAGGAAAAGCTGTTTCAGAGGTGAATGGTGTTGCTGGAATGGCAGGAGGATTTGCAGGAGGAATTTCAGAAGTATTAAGTGGTAAGAAAAATTTAAGTAAAGGAATTAAAGTAGATATAACAGAAAAACAAGTAAAGGTAGATGTAAATATAATTGTAGAATATGGAGTAAGAATACCAGATGTAGCATTTGAAATACAAAACAGAGTAAAAAAAGCTGTAGAAGCGATGACAGGATTAAAAGTTTTAAATGTAAGTGTTCACGTTCAAGGAATAAGTACAGCAGGAGAAAAACAAGAACAAATAGAAAATAATACACAAGAACAAAATTAATAAAATAGGCTTAATATATGAAAACTGACATTACTAGATGACACGGGGGACATAGCTCCTCCATAAAGGAATACAAAATGGGTAAGCTGTGTCCCCATACATTAAAATATTAAAAAAGGAGAAAAAATATGAAAACTTTAGATAAATTTAATTTAGTACTATTTTCAATAATAATATTAATAATATCATTAGCAATATGTTTATTATCATTTGGATGGTTGGATTTAGATTTAGCTGTAAATGGAATAGAGTCTTTAGTAAAAAATTATACAGCTAGTAATATAGCATTAGGAGTATCAATTGTTTTAATACTACTTGCAATAAAATCAATATTCTTTAATTCTTATTCAAAAGAAAAAATAGAAAATAAAGAAGGGATTTTATTAGAAAATGACAATGGTAAATTATTAGTTTCAAGAGATACAATAGAAAGTTTAACAAATGCAGTTGTTAAATCTTTTGAAAGTGCAGAAAGTGTTATGACAAAAGTAGAAGTAGATGCAGAAAGTCATGTAAGAATATATATAACTTTATTTGTATACCCAGATGCTATAATAAAGGAATTATCAACTAAACTTCAAAACAATGTAAAAGAAACTATAAAAAAATCTTTAGACTTAGATGTAACAGAAGTAAATATTAGAATTAAGAATATAAGTGTAAAAAAAGAAATAACAATAAAAGAATAAAAAAGGATGTAAAAATATGGAAGAGTTTAAAAAATTTTTAATTAAATATAGAGGAGCAATAATTGGTGGATTAATTGCACTTATTGCACTTTTATTAAATCTTCATAAAGTTGTATTTTTTGCAGTAATAATAATTGCTGGAATTTTATTAGGAAATTATGTTCAACACAACAAAGAATTTGTAAAAGATAAATTAAAATCATATATAGATAAATTATAATTGGAGGAATTATGAATAGGTCAGAAATAAGAGAGCTAGCATTTAAATTATTATATCAAATAGAAATACAAAAAGAACTAAAAGAAGAAGATATGGATTTATTTTTTGAGAATAATCAAATAACTTCTAAAAATGCTAAAGAATACATAGAAGATGTAGCAAATGGAGTATCTAAAGAAATTAAAGCAATAATGGAAGAAATAGAAAAAAACCTAAAAAAAGATTGGGAAATAGATAGGATTTCTAAAATTAATTTAGCTTTATTAAAACTTGCTATTTACGAAATAAAATATAAAAACATACCTTTTAAAGTAGTAATTAATGAAGTGGTAGAACTTGCAAAAAAATATGGAGAAGAAACTTCTAGCATATTTATAAATGGAATTTTAGCAAGTGTTGTTAAGGAGGCTTAAAATTTGAAACCAGAGCCAATCACAGTAACTTACTTAAATAAATATATTAAAGGAAAAGTAGCAGATGATGAATATTTAAATAATGTTTTTGTTAAAGGTGAAATATCTAACTTTAAGCATCATTATACAGGTCATATGTATTTTACATTAAAGGATGATAATTCATTAATAAAATGCATTATGTTTAAGAGTTCTACAGCTACTTTAAATTTTGTTCCAAAAGATGGGGCAAAAGTGCTAGTGCTTGGAAATGTATCTGTTTTTGAAAGAGATGGAGTTTATCAAATATATGTTAAAGCAATGAAAGAAGATGGCATAGGTGATTTATATAAAGAGTATGAAGAACTAAAAAACAAACTAGAAAAAGAAGGTTTTTTTGATGTAAAGCATAAACAGAAAATTCCATTTATGCCGAAAACAATTGGTGTTTTAACTTCTAAAACAGGTTCAGTAATAAAAGATATAATAAATGTATCTACAAGAAGGAATCCAAATGTACATATTAGGTTATTACCTGTACCAGTTCAAGGAAAAGGCGCTGAAATAGAAATTGCAGATGCAATTAAGTTAATGAATGAAAGAAAATTAGTAGATGTAATAATTCTTGCTAGAGGTGGTCGGCAGTATAGAGGATTTATGGCCGTTTAACGAAGAAATAACTGCAAGAGCAATATATAATTCTAGAATACCAATAATTTCTGCAGTAGGACATGAAACAGATTTTACAATTGCAGATTTTGTAGCGGATTTAAGAGCACCTACACCATCTGCAGGAGCAGAACTTGCAGTTCCAGATATAGAAGAATTAAAAATAAAATTACAAACTTATAACAATAGATATAAAAATTCTTTGAAGAAAAAAATAGAATATATGAAATTAAGATATGAAAAATGTATGGCATCGAAAGTATTTAAAGAGCCAACATCTAAAATAAAAGAGTTATATATCGAATTAGATAATAATATAAAAGAATTAGAAAATATAATTATAAATAAAATAAAAGATTTAAAAGCAAAATCAATAGAAACTATTTCAAAATTGGATGCTTTAAGTCCATTAAAAACTTTAACAAGAGGTTATTTAATAGCAACTAAAGATGGAAAAACAATAAAAAAGGCAGAAGAATTAAATAAAGATGATGTAATAAAGTTAAGATTTATAGATGGAGAAAAACAAACAAGAATTATATAATTAATATAATTGGAGGGGAAATTATGGGTAAAAAGAAAATGGTTATTATTGTTTTGGTATTTGCACTATTAGTAGTAAGTGCAGTGCTATTAGCTGTAAAACTTTTTAATTTAAAGAATGAAACAGTAAAAACCAGTACAGAAAATGTAATAGAAAATTCTACTGTTAATACAATCAAAAACGAAGTTTCAAATAATGTAGTTGAGAATAATGTTAATAGTGTAGTACAAAATGAAACAGATAATACTACAAATACTAAACAAGAAGAAGTAAAAGAAGATACGGAGACGAGTGAACAAAAAGCAGTAGCAATAGTAGAAAAAATATGGAAGGACGAAAAAAATGTATACTGTTCTTTTGAAGAACTAGACGTTGAAGGTAATTACATAGTTTGCGTTAGAAATAAAGAAACAACTAAAGCCTTATATTGGTATACTGTAAATATAGAAACAGAAAAAGCTACAATAAAATAGAAAGGAATTAAATAATGGAAAAAGATTTGAATTTTGAAGAAACAATGATAACATTAGAAACTATTGTAAAAGAATTAGAAGAAGGAAAACTTAATCTAGATGATTCGATAAAAAAATTTGAGGAAGGAATCAAGCTTTCTAATAAGGCTAGTAAATACTTGGAAGATGCAGAAAAAAAGATAACAGTATTAATTAAGGATAAAGAAGGAGAAATAACAGAAGAGGAATTTTAATAATATAGAATAAATTGGTAAAAAATTGTAGGGGCAGGGCTTGCCCTGCCCTTAAAACAATTAATAACAAGAGGGCGGAGCAAGCCCCGCCCCTACAGTACAATAAAATAATAGGAGGATTTTAAATGGAAGATATCGAAATCGCAAGAAGTGCAAAATTAAAAAATATAATAGAGGTTGCAAAAGATTTAGGAATAGGTGAAGAATACATAGAGCAATATGGAAAATACAAAGCAAAAATATCAAATCGAATAGTTGAAGATAAAAAAGAAGAAAAAGATGGAAAATTGATATTAGTTACATCAATTAATCCAACACCACTAGGAGAAGGAAAAACTACTATTTCCATAGGACTTGCTGATGGACTATCTAAAATTAATAAAAAATCTATAATAGCATTAAGAGAACCATCTTTAGGACCTGTATTCGGAATAAAAGGAGGAGCAACTGGAGGAGGATATGTACAAGTTGCACCAATGGAAGAAATAAATCTTCATTTTACAGGAGATATACATGCAATAACTTCTGCAAATAATTTATTAGCAGCAATAATAGATAACCATATTTTCCAAGGAAACGAATTAGAAATAGATAAAGTAATATGGAAAAGGTGTGTAGACTTAAATGATAGAGCTTTAAGAAAAGTAGAAATTTGTTTATCTGGAGAGAAAAATGCAGTTCCAAGGGAAGATGGATTTGATATAACAGTTGCATCAGAAATAATGGCAGTATTTTGTTTAGCAGAAGATTTAAATGATTTAAGAACAAGAATTGGAAATATAGCAATTGGATATAATAAAAAAGGAGAAGAAATAAGAGCAAAAGATTTAAAAGCAGAAGGTGCAATGACAGCTTTATTAAAAGATGCATTTAAACCTAATTTAGTACAGACATTAGAAAATACACCAGCACTTATTCATGGTGGACCATTTGCAAATATTGCACATGGATGTAATAGTGTAATTGCAACAAAATTAGGAATGAAACTTGCTAATTATTGTATAACAGAAGCAGGATTTGGAGCAGATTTAGGAGCAGAAAAATTCTTAGATATAAAATGTAGAAATCTTCCAAAAACACCAGATGCAGTTGTATGTGTAGCTACAATAAAAGCTCTAAAATACCACGGTGGAATGGCTATAGAAAACATAAAAGAAGAAAATATAGAATATTTAGAAAAAGGAATTCATAATTTATTAAAACATATAGAGAACTTAAAAGATGTATTTGGATTAAATGTAATTGTAGCAATAAACAAATATATAACAGATACAGATAAAGAAATAGAATATTTAAGACAAAAACTAGAAGAAAAAGGTGTAAATATAAGTTTAGTAGAAGCTTGGGCAAAAGGTGGAGAAGGAGCAATAGATTTAGCAGAAAAAATAGTAGACTTATGTGAAAAAACATCAAACTTTAAATACTGCTATGATTTAGAGGATGGTATAAAAGAAAAAATAGAAAAAATAGCAACAAAAATATATGGAGCGCAAGGGGTAGAATATACAGACGAAGCAAACCAAATAATAGAAAAAATAGAAAAAAACGGATATGGAAATTTCCCAGTATGTATAGCAAAAACACAATATTCATTCTCTGATGATGCAAAAAACTTATTATGCGAAGAACCATTTAAAATACATGTAAAAAATGTTATATTAAAAACAGGAGCAGGATTTGTAGTAATACTTACAGGAAACATATTTACAATGCCAGGACTTCCAAAAGTACCTGCATCAGAAAATATAGACGTAGACGAAAATGGAAATATAGTTGGAATATTCTAAAAAAATTAATGTTTTCTACACAACAAAAAATGTAGAGAAAATGTAGGGGCGACTAGTAGTCGCCCGTTCTACAGAGAATTGCTAAAATATAAATGAATATAAATAAGCTAAAATATTAATTTTTGAAACAAAGGTCTTACGACCTGTTGGTTGTCAAAAATTAATTATTTTAGCTTTTAACATTTTAATGAAAAGTTCTAAGATGCTTCTGCTCATGAGGTTGAAATCGTAGAGGTTTTTGATGATTAGAAAAACGCTACCACTGCCCGTACTATACATAATGGAAAAAATCAGTTGAAACATTATGTGAACGATGATATAATACAAACATGATTTCGAGAAACTGGAAGGAATAAAAATGGATTATATAGAACAAGAAAAAGAAAAAATAATAGAAGAATTATTAAAAAGTAGAAAAGTAAAAGCAGGACAATCAATAAATTATGCCTACTTTAAAGATTTATATGAACCATATCAAGAAAAAATGAGAGAAATAGATTTTGCAGAAATATTAGGAATAAGTTATAGTAACTATGGACATATAAAAAATCAGAAGCAAAGAGCAATAATATTACAAGACAGAAAAGAAAAAATAAGTGAAGAAGAAAAGGAAAAAAT
>JAZSCD010000051.1:0-7342 GCA_045602745.1 Clostridia bacterium
TTAATAGTATGGGTTGGAGCAGGAAAAGTAGATGAAGGAATTATGCAGGTAGGAGATATAATGGCATTTATACAATATACAATGCATATAGTAATATCTTTCTTAGTTATATCTATGATATCAATAATGCTTCCACGTGCAGCAGTATCTGCAAAACGTATTAATGAAGTTTTAGAAACTGAAGCCTCTATAAAAGATAAAGAAGAAACAAAAGAATTTGTGGAAGATAAAAAAGGATATGTAGAATTTAAAAATGTATCATTTAGATATCCAGATGCAGATACAGAAATTTTAGAAGATATAACATTTACTGCAAAACCTCGGAGAAACTACAGCATTAATTGGAAGTACAGGAAGCGGTAAGTCTACAGTAGTAAATTTAATACCACGTTTTTATGATGTAACAGGTGGAGAACTTTTAGTAGATGGTGTTAATGTAAAAGAGGTACCACAAAAAGAATTAAGAGATAGAATAGGATTTGTACCACAAAAAGGAGTGTTGTTTTCAGGAACAATAGAATCAAATATTAAATATGGAAATAATTCTATGTCTGATGAAAAAATGAGAAAAGCAGCAGAAATTGCACAAGCAATAGATTTTATAGAAAGAAAAGAAAAAGGATTTAATTCAGAAATTGCTCAGCGGAGGAAACAATGTATCTGGAGGACAAAAACAACGTTTATCAATAGCAAGAGCTTTGGCAATTGATCCAGAAATTATAGTATTTGATGATAGCTTTTCAGCATTAGATTTTAAAACAGATAGCAAATTAAGAGAAGAACTTTCAAAACAAACAAAAGGAAAAACAGTAATAATAGTTGCACAAAGAATTAGTACAATTTTAAATGCAGACCAAATAATAGTATTAGACGAAGGAAAAATTGTAGGAAAAGGAACACATAAAGAATTAATGAAAAATTGTGAAGAATACAAAGAAATTGCAATGTCACAATTATCAGAAGATGAATTAAATGGATAAATCAATTGCAAACAATGTAGGGGTAGGGCTTGCTCTGCCCGCGAAAATAAAAAATGTAGGGGCGACTACTAGTCGCCAGCGGACGAACACAGTTCGTCCCTACAAAAATATTGAACATATAATGAAAGGGGTAAAATATATGCCAGGACCAATGGGAGGACCACCACCTCATGCAGGATCAAATCAAAAAGCAAAAAATTTTAAGGGTACAACTAAAAAGTTAATAAAAGATTATTTATCAAAATATAAAATTGGATTATTAATTGTTGTAATATTTGCAATAGGAGGAACAATTTTTACAATTGTAGGGCCTAAAATATTAGGAAATGCAACAACAGAAGTGTTTAATGGAGTTATAAGCAAAATTTCAGGAGGAGAAGGAATTAACTTTGGAAAGATAGCTAATATATTACTAACTTTACTTGGATTCTATATAGCAAGTGCAATATTCTCTCTTATTCAAGGATTTACAATGACAGAAATTACACAAAAAATAACATATAAATTAAGAAAAGATATTGCATCAAAATTAAATAGATTACCTATGAAATATTTTGATAAAAAAACTAATGGAGAAGTACTTTCTATAATTACAAACGACATAGACACACTTTCTCAAAACTTAAATCAAAGTATTACACAAATTATAACATCAGTTTGTACATTAATAGGAATTATAATAATGATGTTATCTATAAGTGTTACAATGACAGCTATATCATTTTTAATTTTGCCTATATCAATATTAATAGTAAAAAATATAGTAAAAAGATCTCAAAAATATTTTAAAAGACAACAAGAATACCTAGGACATGTAAATGGTCAAGTAGAAGAAATATATGGAGGTCATACTATAGTAAAAGCTTTTAATGGAGAAGAAGCAGCTGTAGAAGAATTTAAAAAAGCAAATAAAGAATTATATACATCTGGATGGAAATCACAATTTTTCTCTGGTTTAATGCATCCATTAATGATGTTTGTCGGAAACTTAGGATATGTTGCTGTATCTGTGGTTGGGGGATATTTAGCGATTCAAGGAAGAATAACAGTAGGAAACATTCAAAGTTTTATACAATACAATAAAAGATTCACACAGCCAATTGAACAAATATCACAAGTTTCTAGCATGCTTCAAGCAATGGTTGCAGCAGCAGAAAGAGTATTTGAATTTTTAGAAGAACCAGAAGAAGTAAAAGAAGCTGAAATTGGTGTTGATACAAGCAAGCTAAAAGGGAATGTAGAATTTAAAAATGTTCAATTTGGATATGATGAAGATAAAATAATAATTAATAATTTTAATAGCAAAGTTAAAGAAGGACAAAAAATTGCTATTGTTGGTCCAACAGGTGCAGGAAAGACAACAATGGTAAAATTATTAATGAGATTCTACGATGTAAACAGTGGAGAAATTTTAATAGATGGTCATAATATAAAAGATTTCAAACGTGGAGATTTAAGAAAAATGTTTGGAATGGTACTTCAAGATACATGGCTATTTGGTGGAACTGTAAAAGAAAATATTAAATACGGAAATTTAGAAGCAGCAGATAGCGAAGTTATAGATGCAGCAAAAGCAGCACATGTTCATCATTTTATAAAAACACTTCCAAAAGGATATAACTCTGTATTAAATGAAGAATCAAGTAATGTATCAGCAGGACAAAAACAATTATTAACAATTGCAAGAGTAATACTTGCAGACCCTAAAATATTAATACTAGATGAAGCAACAAGTTCAATAGACACGAGAACAGAAATTCAAATACAATCAGCAATGGATAACTTAATGAAAGGAAGAACAAGTTTTATAATTGCACATAGATTATCAACAATAAAAAATGCAGATTTAATTTTAGTAATGAACCATGGAGATATTGTAGAACAAGGAAAACATGAAGAATTGCTTGCTAAAAATGGATTCTATGCAGATTTATATAATAGCCAATTTGAAGAAAAAATGACATAAATATATTAAAATGGTATATGATTAAGAAATAGAATGAAAAAGTTATAATTCTACACTTGACAAAAAGTTAATAGTGGAGTAATATAAATGAACTAAATAATATTTAAAGGAGAAATGCCAAATGGAAGAAAAAGAGGTTTTATTAACACAAGAAGGATATGACAATTTAGAAAAAGAATTAGAATATTTAAAAACTGAAAAAAGAACAGAAATTTCAGAACGCATAAAAGTTGCATTAGGTTTTGGAGATTTATCAGAAAATTCGGAATATGATGAAGCAAAAAATGCACAAGCTTCTAATGAAATAAAAATAGCAGAATTAGAAAACAAATTAAGATATGCAAGAATAATTGATGAATCTGAAATTGATACAAAAACAGTTCAAGTAGGAAATATAGTTAGAATTCTAGATATGGAATACAATGAAGAATTAGAATATAATATTGTAGGTTCAACAGAAGTTGATTTATCTCAAAATAAAATATCTAACGAATCTCCAATTGGTAGTGCTTTATTAGGTGCAAAAAAGAACCAAATAGTAGAAGCTAAAACACCAGGGGGAATAGCTAAATATAAGGTGTTAGCAATAAAAAAATAGATTATTTTTTTGTATTATGTAGACAAACCTTCCGAAAAGTGGTATAATAGTATTTGTGAAAGATAAAATTAGTATTCTAAAACACCAATGTAGCGAATAAAATACTATAGAAAAGTAAAAGGGAGGAAATAAAATTGATTACAAATTACACAGAAAATAATTATCTAGTTCTAATAGGTAAAATTATTAGTGATAAAACATTTAGCCACGAGATTTATGGAGAAAGTTTTTATTTATTTAACTTAGAGGTGCCTCGTTTAAGTGGAAATGCAGATATTATTCCAATTACAATATCAGAAAGATTAATTTCAAATTTTGATTTAGGAATAGGAAAGAAAATTGTTGTTGAAGGACAATTTAGATCATACAATAGTTATGAAAATGAAAAGAATAGATTAGTTCTTACGGTTTTTGCAAAAGATGTAATGGAATATATTGAAGAAAGTCAAGAGGAATCAAAAGAAAGAGTATCAAATGAAGTAACATTAAATGGTTATATATGTAAAAAACCTATATACAGACAAACTCCATTTGGAAGAGAAATAGCAGATTTATTGCTTGCTGTTAATAGAGCATATAATAAATCAGATTATATACCATGTATAGCATGGGGAAGAAATGCAAGATTTTGTGAAAATATGCAAGTAGGAGTAGAAGTAAAAATAGTAGGTAGAGTACAAAGTAGGATATATGAGAAAAAGTTTGAAGATGGAACAGTAGAACAAAGAGTTGCCTACGAAGTATCTATTGGAAGTTTAGAAGTAATAGACAAAAAAGAAAACGAAGAAGAAAAGAAAGAAGAAGAAGCAATTTAGAATAAACATATAAATATAAGAACAGCAAAAGTGCTGTTCTTTTTATATGCGATTTTTTATATTAAAAAATCTGCATAAACAGCAAAGTGATCAGAAAAATCAGTTTTTATTGTTTCTTGTTTTAATAATTGTAAGTGTTTTGAATAAAAAAACGAATCTATACATCCACTAGATTCTTTTGAAAACCAAGTGTCCTCCGTATTATTTATGGATTTGAATTTTTCTTTTAGTATTTCGTATTCTTTATAATTATCTTTACGTTCGTAAGAATATTTGTGGTTACCTATCTTGTTTACTCCAACATTAAAATCTCCACCAATTATTATTGCTTCATTTTTATTAATTTTAGATGTAATTCTAAGTAATTCTTTTGAAGTAAGAATTCTCTCATCTTCAAAAGTAGACATATGTACTGAAAATACATTTATTTTTGTGTTTCCAAAAGATATTTTATTACATAAAATACCTCTTTGCTCGTGAGAAGTATTTGTAAGTGGAGATAAATAATTTGCTGAATATTCAATAGGAAATTTAGAAATAATTCCATCACCATAAAATCCATTTTTATACTTTATATTTGTACCCATGGCTCTAAAATTAAGACCAGTATACTTACTAAACGTATACAATTGATTTTTGTGATATGAACGTTTTGTATACATATCGATTTCTTGTAAAAAAACAATATCAGGATTATATTTTCTAAGTAATATTGCTTGTCACCTAACATCTATTTTACCGGTCCAGACCTTCACCGTGACACATATTAAAAGTAATACATTTTAAAATCATAAAATCACCTAACCAATTTTATTAAAATAATTATATCAAAAAGATATATAAAATAAAATAGTTGTAAGAAATTTTTAAATGTGATAATATATAAAAAAGATTACAATTTATATAGGAGTGAAACGATGGAAAGTAAAAAATTAGACAAACATAGTATAAGATTCAATATAATGGCAATATTACTAATTGCAATATTTTGTTTTTCAATATCACCTGTTATACTTCAAAATGATACTTTTTATACAATTAAAATAGGTGAACACATTTTACAAGAAGGGATTGATATGAAAGATCCTTTTTCATTTCATGATTTAGAGTATACATATCCACATTGGTTATATGATGTAGGAATTTATTTGGTATATAGTATAGGAGGACAAACAGGAATATATATATCAACAATAATACTATCTATGACTTTAGGAATATTAATGTATTTAACAAATATTAAATTAACAAAAAACAAAGTTACATCTTTTATAATAACAGTTGGAGCAATGTATTTATTAAAAGATTATATAGCAGCAAGAGCACAACTAGTTACATTTATATTATTTTTACTTACAGTTTATTGTATAGAACAATTCTTAGAAACAAAAAAGAAAAGATATGCTATTACTTTAGTCATGATACCAATGATTATTGCAAATGTGCATCTAGCAGTGTTTCCTTTTTATTTTGTATTGTATTTGCCATATATAGGTGAATACATTGTATATTTTATATCAAATTTTGAATTTATATCAAACAAAAGAAAAATAAAAATAGCATATAAAAAATTAGAAGAGATTGAAGATGAAAATGAAATAATAGAATTAAAAAATAAAATATTAAAATTAAGCGAAAGAAATAAAATACTTGTTGCAAGAAGAGAAAGAATAGATAGTAATGCATATAAAGTAAAAGTTAAAAAAAGAGATAATATAAAAGTATTAATTATAATAATGATAATATGTTTGTTTACTGGATTTGTTACACCACTTGGAACTACACCGTATACATATTTAGTAAAAACGATGCAAGGAAATACAACTCAAAATATAAGTGAACATTTGCCACTAGTATTAATGCAAAATAAAGACTTTATATGTATAATAATTATATTTTTAGCAATTTTAATGTTTACAGATACAAAAATAAGATTGTGTGATTTATTTATGTTAGGAGGATTACTATTATTAAGTTTTTACTCTAGAAGGCAAATTTCTATGCTTGTAATAACTTGTACATTTATATTAAACAGATTGATTTGTGTAATGTTTGATAAATATGCTTCAGATGCATGTAGCAAAATCGAAATAAAAATAACACAAATAACCGGGATGATAACAACCATTAGTTTAATACTCGCAATCAGTATAACAAGCTATAAACCAAAATTGAAACATGAATATATAAGTAAATCAAGTTATCCGGTAGAGGCTGCAAATTATATATTGGATAATTTAGATATTAATAATATAAGATTATACAATGAATACAATTATGGAAGTTATTTATTATATAGAGAAATACCAGTTTTTATTGATTCGAGAGCAGATTTATATACTCCAGAATTCAATGAAGGAGTAGATATTTTTAATGACTTTTTAAAT
Organism: Clostridia bacterium; assembly: GCA_045602745.1. Classification (GTDB taxonomy): domain Bacteria; phylum Bacillota; class Clostridia; order TANB77; family CAG-508; genus CAG-452. The sequence continues at coordinate 6,747 of JAZSCD010000051.1, forward strand.
TTATCACGTGTTAGTGACGATAAAATAGAAGAGACTTTAGATAAATATCAAATTACACATTTATTAATGTATAAAGATTCAATGCTTCAAAGATTTATAAAACAAGACAAAAGCAAATATGAACAAATATATGAAGATGATTATTTTTGTAGCTTTGAAAGAAAGTAGGAAAATAAAATTAAATTAAAAACCAATAAAAAAGTAATTATTATATTTTCTGTAATTATAGTTTTATTTTTAATAGACCAAATAATAAAACAGGTAATACTAAATAACATATGCAATTCTAGTATATCAATACTAAAAGGTATCTTAGACTTAACATATGTAAAAAATACAGGAGGAGCATTTGGAGTTGGCAAAAACAATATAGTAATGATTAATATATCTAATTTTATAGTAATTGCTATATTAATTATGTATATATTAAAAAATAAAAATAAAGTAAATATAAAAACCTTAACTGGAATATCTTTAATGATTGCAGGAGGAATGGGAAATTTAGTAGATAGAATTTTTAGAGGATATGTAATAGATTATATAGATATAAATCCATTAATAAGATATCCAGTATTTAATATCGCAGACATCTATAT
>JAZSCD010000052.1:0-2479 GCA_045602745.1 Clostridia bacterium
TTCTTTTCCGTTTAATTGTTCTGCTATTGTAAGAGAACCTTCGCATTTACCTACTTCTTTATATAAAGCTCCAATTTGGTGAGGATTTTCACCATATCTCATTTCTTGTACTTTTTCATAAGTTAATGTAAGTTCTTGTGGTAAACTTTCGTCTTTTCTTTCATCTTTTAAATATTTGCAAATCATTGCATCATAACTTGCTGTATGTTCAAATACTTTGTTCATTAAATAGAATTTTGTATCTAAAGATACTTTTCCTTCTGTTTTTAATTCTGAAAGAACTTTTTCGTAATCTCTAGGGTCTGTAATAACTGCAACATCTTGATAATTTTTTGCAGCACTTCTTAGCATTGTAGGTCCACCTATATCTATATTTTCTACAGCTTCTTCTCTTTTTACATTTTCTTTTAATATTGTTTGTTTAAATGGATAAAGGTTAACAACAACAAAATCTATTGTATCTACATTTAAATTTTCTAATTGTTTCATATGTTCTGGGTTACTTCTCATTGCTAAAATTCCTGCATGAACTTTTGGGTGCAATGTTTTAACTCTTCCATCTAAACATTCTGGAAATCCAGTTAATTCCGAAATTTCAATTGCTTTTACTCCTTCTTCTTTTAATTTTTTGTATGTACCACCTGTTGAAATTATTTCAATTCCCATTGTTTCTAATTCTTTTGCAAATTCTACTATTCCTGTTTTATCAGAAACACTAATTAATGCTTTCATAAATTGTTTTCCTCCTAATATTAATATATTATTTTGCGGGTCGCTGTGGGCGGCGCTCCCTACATTTATTATTATATCAACAATTATATTACAAAAAATGTGATATTACAACATTATCTCTACATATTCTAAAAAACAACAAAAAAAGAAAAATTTAAAAGGCGAGCAATGCTCGCCCCTACATTTATAAAATTTATTGCACAATTGTTCCTTCGTTTTCTATAAACGTAGATTTTACTATTATTGGAACATTATTTTCTTTTGCCATTTCTACGCACTTTGTATGTAAAACTTTTGCCCCGTTTTTTGCCATTTGTATCATTTTATCGTATGATATTGTTTCATATTTAATTGCATTTGGATTAACATTAGGATCTTCCGAGTATACTCCATCCACATCTGTGTAAATGTACAATCTATCTGCATTTAAATAAGAAGCAAGAGCTACTGCAGTTGTGTCTGAACCACCTCTTCCAAGTGTTGTTATATTTCCTTGTTTGTTTACTCCTTGGAATCCAGCTACAACAACTATTTTATTATTTTCTAATTGCTGTAATATTTTATCTGTTTTAATATCTATTATATTTGCATTACCATATACATCGTCCGTTACAATTGGAATTTGCCATCCTGTATATGATATTGCATCATATCCTAATTCTTTTAGGTATATTGCAAGTTTTGCTATTGTTATTTGCTCTCCAGTAGAAACCAAAACATCATGTTCTCTTTTATCTGGATTTTTTGATATCTCGTTTTCTTCTGATACTAATTTATCTGTTGTTTTTCCTTGTGCTGAAACAACAACAACAATTTTGTTGTTTTTATTATATTCATTTATTATGTGTTTGCAAACATTTAAAAGTCTTTCATTATCTGCTACGGAACTTCCTCCAAATTTTTGTACAATTATATCCATTTTGGTATCGCACCTTCTTTGTAATTTAGTTTAATCAGAATCCAAATTAAAATTTTGATTAATATAATATTATGTATTATTTATTTATATGTTAATTTTCTTCTAATATTTTGTTTACTTGTTCTAATAATCCTTCTGGCATCTTAATTATAAGTTTGGTGTTTTCGTTTTCATAATAGCAATAATTCTTTTGATCTATTTGTATCATAAAGATTTTTCCATTCCCTAGATCTAATTTTATATCGTTTCTTATAGCTAGATATGGAGTAATATCATCTTGTTCTAACGAAAGGTTTTCGCATATTTTATTTATTTCTTTTATTTGTTTATTTTTTGTTATTTCAATAGTTTTCTCAACATTAAAATCTGAATTATATTTTACTAATGTAATTATATTTATATTGTTATCAGAAATAAAATATGAGACTAGGAACATTATAAAAACTATAGCTATTGCAATAGCTATAAATACAATAACCTTTTTATTCATCTTTAGTTCACCTCCTTTAAATTTTAGCTTCCTTTATTTATCATTTTCAAATAGGATTCCATAAAATCAGTTAATTCTCCGTCCATTACTGCTTCTATGTTTCCTACTTCATAATTTGTTCTATGGACTTTTACCATTGTATATGGACAAAATACATAAGAACGTATTTGACTTCCCCAAGCAATGTCTTTTTGTACACCTTTTAAATCTTTTATTTTTTCTTTTTGCTCTTTTTCTTTTAATTCTAGAAGTTTAGATTTTAACATTTTCATAGCTGTTTCTTTATTTTGTATTTGAGACCTTTCAGATTGGCAAGCAACTACAATATTTGTTGGTAT
>JAZSCD010000053.1:0-13204 GCA_045602745.1 Clostridia bacterium
TCGTTTATAATAAGTTTAGGTCCTTCTTTCTTTTCTACTGTTTCTTTTGTTATTATACATTTTTCTATTTTTGGATTTGTTGGAACATCAAACATTATATCCCTCATAATATCTTCTATTATTGAGCGAAGTCCTCTTGCCCCAGTATTTCTTTCTATTGCTTTATCTACTATTGCATTTAATGCTTCTTGTTCAAATTCTAGTTCTACTCCATCTAATTCTAATAATTTTTTATATTGTTTTGTTAATGCATTTTTTGGTTTTGTTACTATATTTACTAAGGCTTCTCTGTCTAATTCTCTTAATGTTGCTATTATTGGAAGTCTTCCAACAAATTCTGGAATTAATCCAAATTTTAATAAATCTTGTGGTAGTAATTCTTCAAATATTTTATATCTTTCTAATTCTTTTTTGCTCTCTATTTGTGCTCCAAATCCTATTGCTTTTTTACCTACTCTATCTTTTATAATTCTTTCTAAACCTTCAAATGCTCCACCGCATATAAATAATATATTAGATGTATCTATTTGTAAAAATTCTTGATGAGGATGTTTTCTTCCACCTTGTGGTGGTACAGATGCAACTGTTCCTTCTACTATTTTTAATAATGCTTGCTGAACACCTTCTCCGCTAACATCTCTTGTTATTGATGGATTTTCAGATTTTCTTGTTATTTTATCTATTTCGTCTATATATATAATTCCTTTTTGAGCTTTAGAAATATCATATTCTGCTGCTTGTATTAACTTAAGTAAAATATTTTCTACATCCTCTCCAACATATCCAGCCTCTGTAAGTGTTGTTGCATCTGCTATTGCAAATGGAACATTTAAAATTCTAGCTAAAGTTTGTGCTAAAAGTGTTTTACCACATCCTGTTGGTCCAAGCAAAAGTACATTACTTTTTTGTATTTCTACGTCATCTATAATCTCTTCGCAAGATATACGTTTATAGTGATTATATACTGCAACAGATAATGTTTTTTTTGCATCATCTTGACCTATTACATATTCATCTAATATTGTTTTTATTTCTGCAGGTGTTGGTATATCTTCTGATTTCACATCTTCATATCCTAAATTATCTTCATAATGTTCATCTTCTATAATATTTGTACAAATATTTATACATTCATCACATATATATGCATTTGGTCCAGCTACAATTCTTTTTACCATTTCTTGTGCTTTACCACAAAATGAACATCTTACATTTTGATTATTATTTTTATTTGCCATTGAACTCTCCTTTTTAATTATTATATTTTTTCTTTTGTTGTTGTGTATTTCGGGTCGATGTAGGCATCGCCCCCCTTTTCATTTGTTTTTATGTTTTAATGTCTTACATCTATAATTTCATCAATTAATCCATATTTCTATGCTTCTTCTGCTGTCATGTAATGGTCTCTTTCTGTATCTTTTTCTATTTGTTCTAATGTTTGCCCAGTTTTTTCACTTAATAATTTATTTAATTTTTCTCTTGTTTTCACCATGTGGTCCGCATGTATTTTTATTTCTGTTGTTTGACCTGAAAGTCCTCCAGAAATTAATGGTTGATGTATTAATACTTCTGAATTTGGTGTTGCATATCGTTTTCCTTTTGCTCCACATGCTAATAATACTGATCCCATACTTGCAGCTAATCCTATACATATTGTAGAAACTGGGCATTTTATATAATTCATTGTATCTACTATAGCCATACCATCTGTTATAGAGCCACCTGGGCTATTTATATAAAATGATATTTCTTTATCAGGGTCTTCTGATTCTAAGAATAACATTTGTGCAATTACTAAACTTGCTGTTACATGATTTACATCTTCACTTAAAAATATTATTCTATCTTTTAATAATCTTGAGAATATGTCGTATGATCTTTCTCCTCTTCCTGTTTGTTCAATTACATAAGGTACTAAACTGTTTTTTTCCATTATAAATCCTCCTTTAAAATTCACTGTAGGGGCAGGTCTTGTGCCTGCCCGACATAATATTCATTAATCTGTGGGCGGGCACAAGACCCGCCCCTACATTTCTTTAGGTGTTCCTCTGTAGCGTGGGCGATTAAAATCGCCCCTACAATCGCATTTAATTTTAATTGCGGGCAGACAGGGTCGTCTGCCCCTACAGTGTTTGCAATTAATTATTTAAAAATAAGAGCAAATTTTGTGTTCTTATTATTTTATTAAAACAAAATTTGCCCCCTTTAATTCTTATTTAATTTTTGCATTTTCTACCAAGTAATTAATTGTTTTTTCTGTTTTTAATCCATCTGTAACATATCTTATTAATTCTGGATTATCTTTTACTTCGTCTTCTTTTTTGCCATAGTTTTCTGCCATTTCTTTAATTTTGCTTGATATTTCTTCTTCTGTTACTTCTATTGCAGCATCTTTTGCTACTGCTTCTAAAACTAATCTAGTTTTTATTGAATTTTCTGCTTGTTCTTTATTCTCACTTCTAAAGTCAGCCATAGTTTTGTTCATCATTTTTAAGTATTGTTCTAAATTCATTCCTTGATATCTTAATCTTGTTTCAATATCTTGAGCCATATTGTCTATTTCCATTTCTATCATTCCTGCTGGAATTTCTACTTTAGCTTCTTCGCTTACAGCTTTTATAACAGCATCTTCTGTTTCGTTTTTAGCTCTTGATTTATTTTGTTCTTCTTGTTTTTCTTTAATGCTATTTTTTAATTCTTCAATTGTATCAAATTCACTGATATCTTTTGCAAGTTCATCATTTATTTCTGGCATTTCTTTTTTCTTTATTTCGTGTAATTTAACTTTGAACATTGCATCTTTTCCAGCTAAGTTTGCTGAGAAGTATTGTTCTGGGAATTTAACATTTATTTCTTTTTCTTCTTCTAACTTCATACCAATAATTTGGTCTTCAAATCCTGGAATAAATGTATTGCTTCCTATTGTTAATTCATGGTTTTCTGCTTTTCCACCATCAAATGCAACACCATCTACAAATCCTTCAAAATCTATTATAGTAATATCTCCAGATTCTACTGGTCTATCTTCTACAGAAACTAATCTTGCATTTTTTTCTGCCATATGCCCTAATTCATGTTCAATCTCTTCGTCAGTTACATTATACTCTATTTTTTTAATTTGTATACCTTTATATTTTCCTAATGTTACTTCTGGTTTTGTAGCAACTACTGCTGTAAATATTAAGTCTTTTCCTTTTTCTATTTGAACTAAGTCTATTTCTGGTCTACTTACAGCTTCTATTTCGTTTGATTTTAAAGCTTCTTCGTATGCTTCTCCTGCTATTTCGTTAAAAGCATCTTCGTAGAATATTTGTGCTCCATATGTTTTTTCTACTATTTGGAATGGTGCTTTACCTTTTCTAAATCCTGGAATATTAAAGTATTTAGCATTTTTATTGAATACTGTTTTTATAGCACTATCAAATTTTTCTGCTTCTACTGTTATCTCTAGTTTAACTTCATTATTATTTTCTGTTTTTTCTACTTTTACGTTCATCTTTTAATCTTCCTTCCGTTTTTATATAATAATCAACTGTTCAATTATATCACATTTTTTGGATTTTGCAAGGGGTTAATGTAATAAAAAACAAGCTGGGATGTAAATTGTAATTTATATAAATAAATTGGTTTTCATATCTGTAGGGGTAGGGTTCCATCCCTACCCGATAAAATATTATGCCTGTTATTTTGTGGGCAGGCATGGAAACCTGCCCCTACAACTCTTGCAATTAATTCCCTAACTAATCTCTACCAAATCAAAATCCGTATAATCACAGCTTACAAGTTTAAATTCTATCCCATTAATTAATCCTGTCTTTGCTTCTTTGTGTGATGTTTCCCCATGCAAATGTCCATATATACAGGTTTTTACATTGTGTTTTTTCATTGTACTAATATAATTTAATTCGTTTTCTTCATATCTATTAAATGGTGGATAATGTATGCATGCTATTATTTCTTTTTCTTCTCCATATTTTTTAATTCCATCTTTAATTGACAATTCTAATCTTAAATTTTCTCTTTTTATTATTCTTTTATCTTCTTTTGCATTTTCGTCTTGCCATCCTCTTGTTCCAACTATTATTTTATCTTCAAACAAATAACTATTATTATGTAAAAAATCTATTTTTTCAAAATTATTTTCTTTTAAATATTCTCTCATTTTTTTTAGGCTTGTCCACCAATAATCGTGATTTCCTTTTAATAGTATTTTATGTCCTGGCAAGGAATTTAAATATTCAAAATCTTTATATGTATCTTTTAAATACATTGCCCATGAAAAGTCTCCTGGAAGTAATACTAAATCATCTTCTTTAACTTTTTTTATCCAATTCTCTTTTATTTTTTCTGCGTGATTTTCCCAATTTGACCCAAATATATCCATTGGCTTGTTATCGCCAAATGATAAATGTAGGTCTGAGATTGCATAAATTGACATATTTTGCACTCCTTTCCAAAATTTGTGAAACAAATTTTGTATTATTCACTATTAACTATTCACTTTTCACCATTCACTTTAGAAAACTCTTCGAAGAGCGGACAACCAATGGTCGCCCCTACATTTCTTTTTCATTTATGTGATTCAGGACAGTCTCCTTTTGTCCTTGTTTGTACAAAAGAGGGACAGTCCCTAGAATCACTTCAAAATCACAATTTCAAATTTGGTACTGCATTTAGAGTAAGGTCTGATATGTTTCCTTCTAAATAATTATAGTACCCTGCAGAGGCTATCATTGCTGCATTATCTGTACATAATTTTAATTCTGGATAATATATTTGTATATTTTCTTCTTTTTGTAGTTTTGTAAATTCATTTCTAATATATGAGTTTGCAGATACACCTCCTGCTAATGCAAGAGTTTTTATTCCTGTCTCCTTCATTGCTTTTTTTACATTATCTATTAATATTTCTGTTACAGTTTTTTGAAAGCTTGCACATAAATCGGCTTTATTTATGTTTGGATTTTTGTGATTTAAATTTATTACTGCTGTTTTTATTCCACTAAAGCTAAAATCTAAATTATCAAAATGTGTTTTTGGAAGTTCTATATTTGGTGTTCCTTCTTTTGCTAAAACATCTACTTTTGGTCCTCCTGGATATCCAAGTCCTACTACTCTTGCAACTTTATCAAAAGCTTCTCCTATTGCATCATCTCTAGTCTTTCCTAATACTTCAAAATCACAATAATCTTTTATATTTACTATTTGTGTATTTCCACCAGACATCATTAAACACAAAAATGGTGGCTTCAAATCTTTATATGTAATATAGTTTGCTGCAATGTGTCCTTCTAAATGATTTACACCTACTAATGGTTTATTGTTAGCAAATGCTAATCCTTTTGCATATGATACACCTACTAAAAGAGCTCCTACTAATCCTGGACCATATGTTGGACAAATTACATCTATATCTTCAATTCTAACATCAGCTTCTTTTAAAGCTTGCTTTGTTATTTGATTTATAACTTCTATATGACATCTTGAAGCAATTTCCGGAACCACCCCTCCATACTCTGCATGTATATCTATTTGAGAATTTATTACATTAGAAAGAACTTCCCTACCATTTTTTACAACTGATACGGAAGTTTCGTCACAACTTGATTCAATTCCTAAAGTTAATATGTCTTTCATTGTTTCTCCTTTTTATTATGTAGGGGCGAGGTTCCATCCTCGCCCGTAAAACGATTCACAATTTTCCGGGTTGGGATGGAACCCAACCCCTACATTTTTTCAACGTATTAATTCCTATATTAATGTCAATAATTTAAATATATTATATACAACCCATTCCATTCCTGTTAATACTCCACTAAATATTGGTGTTAATATTACAGATGATAGTCCTGTTACAAAAATTATCAAAAATATTATATAGAATATTTGTTGATTATTATAAAACCATTGTTTCCCGTTATATGGTAAAAAATGCATTAATATTTTTGAACCGTCAAGTGGTGGAAGCGGAATCAAATTAAATACTCCAAGTCCTATATTAATTGATATTGTATATAAAACTATTTGATATATAATAAGTTGCCACTGAGCAGACAATCCTGCTATCACATTTGTTACATTAAATAATACATAGTATATTATTAAAAATACAAATGCTAATATAAAATTCATTATAGGTCCCGCTGCAGAAACTATTGCTTCTGCTTTAGATAAAGAATATTTCCCACTAAAATTTCTCGGATCTATTTGCACTGGTTTTCCCCATCCAAATCCTGCAACAATTAAAAACACAAAACCAAATGGATCTATATGACTTAATGGATTTAAATTAAGTCTTCCTTGTCTTCTTGGAGTTTCATCTCCTAATTTATCTGCTGCATACGCATGAGCAAATTCGTGAAATGTAAGTGCAATTAAAACTCCTGGAATTGTTAATAATAATTCTAAAATTCCATCTGCTCCGGCTGATAATATCCATACCACTAACATTACTACTATTATTATAGTAATTGTTCTTTTATCAAATGCAAAATTAAACATATTTACCTCTTTTCTCATTTTCGAAAATTATTATCTATATAAATTTATAGTTTATAGCTCGTCTGTTTTAAATAATAAATAACCTTCATATAAATAACTGTTATCTATCCCTTTAATATATACTTCTCTATCGTCTGTTTTATCAGTCAAACTTTGTTTTAATAATTCTTTAATTTCTATATCTTTTATTGGACTACGCTCCATTGCAAGTAAATAATCAGTTTTATCAACCCTGCTCCAATCAACTACTAAATTTAACTCTTTTTTTAAAATTAAATCAAGCCAAATTCTTGTACTTCTTCCATTTCCTTCTCTAAATGGATGTGCAACATTCATTTCTACATATTTTTCTATAATTTCTTCATAAGTTGACTGTGGCATTTTTTCAATGTTTTTAACAGCTTCTTCTAAATATGCAATAGGAGTAAATCTAAAATTTCCTTTTGCTATATTTACTTTTCTTAAGATACCTGCAAACTCATATATTTCTTCAAATAAATATTTATGAATTTTCTTTAAAGCATCAAATGTTCCTGCTTCTAATGTATTCAAATATCCTGTCTCAAACATTTCCTTTGCACGAGTTTTACTAATTCTTTCTTCTTCTCTTGCAAGTTCTGCTTGATCAGAAATATTTAATTTATTCTCTAAAATCATTTCTTGCCTCCTCAATCAACATATTTTTATATGCGAGCGGACAGAGGCGTCCGCCCCTACAAGTTTATTTTAATTCCTTAACTCATATAAAACGAATCAAATTTGGTATATTGCTAGGAAAACGAATGAAAATTCTTAAGATAATACGCTCTATATCGCAAGAATTTTCATGAAGTTTGACAACGCAAGATGCCTAATTTCATTCGTTTTAAGCAAGCGGTTTCATTGTTGGAAATAATATAACATCTCTTATTGATTCGCTTTCTGTAAATAGCATACATAATCTATCTATTCCGTAACCTATTCCTCCAGCTGGTGGCATACCATATTCTAATGCTTCAACAAAGTCCATATCTATGTCATTTGCTTCATCATTTCCTAGTTCTCTTTCTTTTAGTTGTTGTTCAAATCTTTCTAATTGATCAATTGGATCATTAAGCTCTGTATAAGCATTAGCAAACTCTTTTCCAGCTATAAACAATTCGAATCTATCAACAAATCTTGGGTCTTCTGGATTTTTCTTTGTAAGAGGTGATATTTCTAGTGGATGTCCATATAAAAATGTTGGTTGAATTAATGTTTCTTCAACATATTTTTCAAAGAATGCATTTATTATATGTCCATAAGTTTTTTCATGTTCTTCTAATTCTATATTATGTTCTTTTGCTAATTCTAAGCATTTATTTATATCTGATATTTCTTTAAAATCAATTCCTGTTTGTTCTTTAATAGCATCTGTCATACTAACTCTTTTCCATGGTCCCTCAAGATTAATTTCATTTCCTCCCCAATTGTATACCATTTTACCAATTACATCATTTGCTATTTTTTGGAACATTTTTTCAGTTAAATCCATCATTCCTTCTAAATTAGAATATGCTAAATAAGCTTCCATTAATGTAAATTCTGGATTATGTTTTAAGTCCATTCCTTCATTTCTAAATACTCTACCTATTTCGTATACTGCTTCCATTCCCCCAACTAATAATCGTTTAAGTGGTAATTCTAAAGCAATTCGAAGATACATATCTAAGTTTTGTGCATTATGATGTGTAACAAATGGTCTTGCAGAAGCTCCTGTTAAAAGAGTTGTTAAAACTGGAGTTTCAACTTCTGTAAATCCTTCTCCATCCATAAAATTTTGTATACATCTAATAATTTTAGGACGTAAAAATGCTACTCTTTTTGCTTCTTCGTTCATTATTAAATCAACATATCTTCTTCTATATCTTTCTTCTTTATCTGTTAATCCATGGAATTTTTCTGGAAGTGGTCTTAAAGATTTTGTAAGAAGTATTACTTCTTTTGCATGTACAGATATTTCTTCTGTTCTTGTTTTAAATACAAAACCTTTTATTCCTATAATATCTCCAATATCGTATGTTTTAAATAAAGAATAACTTTCTTCACCTAAATCATTTATACTTACATAACTTTGGATTTTTCCACTTGCATCTTGAATTGTACAGAAAGAAGCTTTTCCCATTATTCTTTTTGCCATAATTCTACCAGCTACTGCAACATCTTTTCCTTCTAATTCTTCGTAGTTTTCTTTAACTTCATTACTTAAATGTGTTCTATCATATTTTGTTATTTGAAAAGGGTCTTTCCCTTGTGCTTGTAAATCTTTTAATTTTTCTTTTCTAATTGATATTAAATGATTTTCATCTAATTGTTCTTCATTATTATTTACTTGATTTTCTGCCATTTTATCCATCTCCTTAAAAAACTTATTTTAATATTATATAACAGAAGCTGGAAAAAGTAAACATTTAACCCGTTAAAATTGTGAATAGCAAAAAAATGAAGAGTTAATAGTAAATAGTACAACTGTGCTTTGTTGCACTATTTTTTAAAAAACTATTCACTATTAACTCTTCACTATTCATTATTAACTGCGACTTTTAAGTCGCACATTTGGTGACCCCTACGGGAATCGAACCCATGATTCAGCCTTGAGAGGGCTGCGTCTTAACCGCTTGACCAAGGGGCCATATTTATTACAAATATATTTATAACATTATTTGCTCTTCTTTGTCAAGATATATAATTATATAACTTGTTGTTTGTGTAATTGATTTACAAAACATATTGCATATATTGTAGGGGTCGCCTTGGTCGACCCGTTTTTATAATTTAATATTTTTCGGGCGGAGCAAGCCCCACCCCTACATCGTTTGCAATTAATTCATTTAAACAAATCACAATTTGTTTATTAGCTCTTTTGCATATTGCATTGAAATTTTTGTTACTTGTCCACTTGCTATTCTTGCAATTTCTTTTAATAGACTTTCATCTTTTAATAAACATATATTTGTTTTTGTTTTCTCATTTTCCACTTCTTTACTTATAAAATAGTTGCTATCACCTTTTGCTGCAATTGTCGCTAAATGTGTTACACATATTATTTGATATGTTTTTGCTATTTCTTTCATTTTTTCTGCAACTTTATTTGCTGCAATTCCACTTATTCCTGTATCTATCTCATCAAATACTAATGTTTCTACTTCGTCTACATCTGCTAAAACTCTTTTTATTGCAAGCATTATTCTAGACATTTCTCCACCTGATGCAATTTTTTTAAGTGGTTTAAAATCTCCTCCAATATTAGTCATTATTAAGAATTCTATTTGTTCTTGTCCATTTTCATTAAACTCTTTGTTTTCATCATAGTTAATATCTACTTTAAATTTTATATTTTTCATTTCTAAATCTATTAAATCTTTTCGAACTTCTGCTGCTAAAATTACACTTGTTTTCTCTCTTATTTGATGCATTTTACTGCAAAGTTCTTTCATTTGTTTTTCTAAAACTTCTAAATCTGATTTTAATTTATTTGTATATTCTTCTAAGTTTTCTATTTCATATATTTCTTTTTCTACTTCTTCTTTGTATTTTAATATTTCCTCTATATTATTTCCATATTTTCTTTTCATTGAAGATATAAGATTTAATCTTGTTTCTACTTCTTCTATTTCTCTATCATCAAAATATATATCTTCTGAATATGTTGATACTGTTCTTCCGCAGTCTTCTAATTCATAATAAATATTTCTAACTGATTCTGCAGTTTTTGAATATTCTTCATTTATATCTTCTATTTTCTCTAATGCTTTCATTGCAGATTGTACTGAATCAAGTGCTACATTTAAAATTTCATTTTCTGCAATTCCTAAATTTTTAGAAAGTTTTTCTGTATTTAATATTTTCTTCTTTTTTTCTTCTAGCTTCTCTTCTTGTCCTTTTTTTAAATTTGCTTCTTTTATCTCGTTTGACTGATATTTTAGTAAATCTAATTTTCTTTGTTTTTCTTTATCATCTCCATAATTCTTTGCTATTTCCTCTTTTAGGCTTTTATATTTACTATACTTTTCTAAATAATCTAATTTTATATTCTTAATCTTACTTCCTGCAAACTTATCTAGTAATTTTATATGTACATTTGAATTTAATAGAGATTGATTGTCATGTTGTCCATGTATATCTATAATAGAACTCATAAAGTTTTTAAGCTCTGCAACAGTTACCATTCTTCCATTAATTTTGCATAAATTTTTGCCATTTATATTTATTTCTCTTGACAAAATAATATCATCTTCTTTATTACTTGATACACTTATTTCAACAAATGAATATTCTTCACCTTTTCTAATCATTTCTTTAGAAAATCTGCCACCTGCTAAAATTTCTAATGAATCTATTATAAGTGTTTTCCCTGCTCCAGTTTCTCCTGTTAAAACATTAAATCCTTTATTTAAATCTATACTTATTTCATCTATAATTCCTACATTTTTTATATGTAATGTGTTTATCATATAACCTCCCATACTTAACATCTGCTGATGTCATTTTTCATTCTTTTCTACTATTTAAATTATTTTATACGAACATTTGTTTTTTGTCAAGATATTTTTTTAGTCGCTTATTTTTTAAGCGACTATTCGTTACTGTTCATCCCCTGGCTCTTTTTCTTTACTATCATTTACTTCTTCTGGATTTACTTCTTCTGTTTTTGGCACAAAATGATTTGCTTTTTCTATTATTTCTAATTCACTTATTTTCCCTTTTACTCTCCTTATATCATTCTTCACGATTGCTAACATATCTCTAGTATCTTCTTCTTCCCCTTTATAAAACCATTTCAAAAATCTATATTTATTCTTTTTATTTTCTAATTTTTCTTCATCTTCTTTATACTCTCTTTCTTCTTCCTCTAATCTTTCTAATTCCTCTCTTAATTTCTTTAATTCGTCTTCTGTTTCTATTTTTTTCTCATAAGCCATTTTTATCTTTTCTTCATTTTTTTTAATAAATTCATCTTTATCTAATGTTACTTTTATATTTATTTTTTCTATCAACTTCTGTGCTGCATTTAAATATTTTTCTTCATCATATAATATAGTATCTTCATTTAATTTAAGATTTTCTAATTTTTGTTTTACCATTTCAAGATTTTCTATCCAATAAGATATTTGAGTTAGTATTTCTATATCTGGACTATAATTAATATCATATTCCTCAGCGCTTTTCATATACTCTTGTAGTTTTATATTACATTCTTCCCCTATTTGCGCTAATTGCTTTATTATGTTTTCTATACTAGCTATTAATTCATCTCTATTTTTTCTTGCACTTTCTACTATATTTTCACTATTTTCATTCATTTTATTCTCTCCTTTTTTCTATATGCATAGTCTTAAAATTTCTTCCAATCTTTCTTTTTGATTTGTTAAATATAAATATCCTATAAGTCCTTCAAAAGCAGTTGCATACATATAATCTGTAGGATTTGCATTTTTGGCCACATGATGATTCTCTGTATTTCTTGTTCTTCTTACTATATCTTTTTCTTCTTCAGTAAGAATTTTTTCTATCTCTTTTAACAATTTTGCTTGTGCTTGTGCTTTTACATGTTTAATTGCCTCTATATGTAATTTATGTGGTTTCAAATTTGTTATTTGTACTAAATGTTCCCTTATATATAATTCATATACTGAGTCACCAATATATGCCCATGTTAGTGGTGACATCAAATTTACCTCTGTTTTATTTTTCATTTACTTTCTCCAATGTTATTTTTCCTAATTTTCCGCTTCTAAAATCATTTAAAATTATACTTGCAGTTTTGTCTTCATCAACTTCTCCACCTGAAATTACAACACCACGTTTTCTTCCTATTAATTTTAAAAGACTATATACTTCATCATTTTCATCTTCTGAATTAATATTTAAAATTTCTTCTTCTGTTATTTTATATCTTTCCATTAAATTCTTTTTATAATTTTTATATAAAAATGTTAGTAAACTAAAAGCTATTTCTATAGTTTGTAATACCTCATCTTTTATAGATCCTGTATATGATAAATTTAAAGCAACTGTTTCATCTTCAAATTTAGGCCAAAGCACACCTGGTGTATCTAATAGTTCGATATTATTTGCTATTCTTACCCATTGTTTTTGTTTTGTAACACCTGGCCTATTCCCTACAACTGTTGTTTTTTTATTGCATAATCTGTTTATTAGAGAAGATTTTCCTACATTAGGTATTCCAAGTATCATAATTCTAATATTTCTTTTTACTCTTCCTTTTGCAGCTGCTTTTTCCATATCTTCTTGCATTATAAATTCCACTTTATTTAAAATTTCTTTAATTCCTTTTCCTAAATTTGCATCTGCTATTATTGCTAGTATATTATTTTTTTTATAATACTCTACCCATTTTTTTGTTTCAAAATCTTCTGCCAAATCACTTTTGTTTAATACTATAATTCTTTTTTTATTTTGAATTATTTTTTGAATATCTGGATTCTTACTAGAAATAGGTATTCTTGCATCTAATAATTCTATTACTATATCTATTAATTTTATATCTTCTATTATTTGCTTTTTGGTCTTTAACATATGACCGTGGGTACCAGTTAATGTTCATTGTTATCTCCTTTTATTAGGTGAATTGTAATTTGTTATTATAAATTAATTTAAGAATGTGTAGGGGCGGACCTCGTGTCCGCCCTCAAATTATGCTGTTTTCTTCGGGCGGACACAA
>JAZSCD010000054.1:0-18827 GCA_045602745.1 Clostridia bacterium
AAAAGAATAATAATTTTGATATGACAATAGATAACTTTAATATGACAATATGGGAGGAAATAAATGGCAAACATTATAGGAGTTAGATTTAAAAAACCAGGTAAAATATATTTTTTCGATCCAGATGGAAAAAATATAGAAAAAGGTAAATTTGTAATTGTAGAAACATCTATGGGAGTAGAGTATGGGGAAGTAGCAATTGCAAACAGGACAATATCTGATGAAAAATTAGAAAAACCACTTAAAAAAATTATAAGAATTGCAACATATAAGGATAAAAAACAATACGAAGAAAACAAACAAAAGGAAAAAGAAGCTTTAAAGATATGTCAGAATAAAGTAAAAGAACATAAATTAGACATGATATTAACAGATGTAGAATATAAGTTTGATAGGAGCAAATTACTTTTCTTTTTTACAGCAGAAGGAAGAATTGATTTTAGAGATTTGGTAAAGGATCTAGCAGCTATTTTTAAAACGAGAATTGAATTAAGACAAATAGGTGTAAGAGACCAAGTAAAAAGACTTCGGTGGAAATGGAATGTGTGGAAGAGAATTATGTTGTTGTTCATTTTTAGGAAATTTTGAAACAGTATCTATAAAAATGGCAAAAGAACAAAACATATCACTAAATCCGGCTAAAATATCAGGAAATTGTGGAAGACTAATGTGTTGCTTAAAATATGAACAAGAAGTATACGAAGAAAAACTTTCTAGGCTTCCAAAAGTTGGAGCGATTGTAAAAACTGCAGATGGAGAAGGGGAAGTATGCCGGAGTAGAAACATTAAAAGAAACAGTAAGAGTAAAACTTAAAGATGGAGAAGATACTTTTTTTAAAAAATATCAGGCAAGTGATATAAAAATAATAAAAGATGTAGAAACAGAACAAGATAATTTAGAAGTAGAAAATCCAGAAGACCTAAAAGAACTTCAAAAATTAGAAAAATTAGATGAATTAGATAAAAAGAACAAATAGGTTATTGTAAACGATGTAGGGGGCGGGGGTCCATACCCGCCCGCAAAAAAGACATTAAATTTAAAATAAATAAATGAATAAAAATTTAATCAAAATATGTAGGGGCGGGCCTTGTGTCCGCCCAAAAGGACACATTGATTGATAAAGGTAGGTGAAATAGATTATGGCATACAAAATTACAGATAAATGTATATCTTGTGGAGCATGTGCAGCAGAATGTCCTGTAGGATGTATATCACAAGGAGAAGACAAATACATAATAGATGCAGAATCATGCATTGGTTGTGGAACATGTGCTGGAGTTTGCCCAGTAGAAGCGCCAGAAGAAGAATAGTTATAAAAATGAAACAAGCGGAGACCTAAATTATTAGGATATCCGCTTGTTTTTTGCATTACTGGCTTTCAGGGTTCCAAGCCCCTAATTTTTCCATCTCATCATGGAATTTCCTTTCGGATTCTTCACGCCTTTTATAACGCTCTTCGTCTTTTCTTTTCTGTTCAAGAAGATAAAGCAGAAAGAGTGCTACTAAAAGGAGAAAGGCCATGATGATAATATAAAATAGGGTTTCCTCTCCCGAGAAGTTGCCAGAGGCAAGCTTCAAGAAAAAGTTGGAATCTGCAAAAGAATTTCTTACGTTCTCCCGAATTTCTTCAAGAGTTTCAGGTGTACCGAACGGAGACAATGCTTCTGCGTTTGCTATTTCTACCCCACAGCAAATCTGGTACTGGACAAAAGTCCAAGCGCCAGCTGTGATAAGCAGAAAAGCGATGCATGCAATCGCAAGAACGACTGCGAAGAGTTTGAGTATTGTGGTTTTCATGTTATTACCTCTCTTTTATAAAAAATTTTACAATTTAATTATACCACATATAGATAAAAAACTCAAATTTCTACTTTTACCTTGACTTTTAAGGCTTTTAGAAATATACTTTATCTGTATAAATCTAGTAAAATAGGAGGAGCGTATAATGGATAACTTAATTGAAATTAGATGGCATGGACGTGGAGGTCAAGGTGCAAAAACAGCATCATTACTTTTAGCAGATGCGGCATTTAATACTGGAAAGTACATACAAGGATTTCCAGAATATGGGCCAGAAAGAATGGGAGCACCAATTACAGCATATAACAGAATTAGTAATAAACCAATAACAATACATAGTAATATATATGAGCCAAATTATGTAGTAGTAGTAGATGACAGCTTATTAGAATCTGTTGATGTAACAGCAGGACTAAAAAAAGAAGGAGCAATAGTTATTAATACTACAAAACAAGCAGAAGAAATAAAGAAACATTTAAAAGGATACGAAGGAGAAATTTATAAAATTGATGCAAGAAAAATATCAGAACAAACTTTAGGAAGATATTTTCCAAACACACCAATGCTTGCAGCAATAGTAAAGGTAAGCAAAGTAATGACAGATGAAGAACTATTAAATGATATGAAAGGTTCTTTTAAACACAAATTTGCTAAAAAACCAGAAGTAATAGAAGGAAATATGAAGGCACTTGAAGTAGCTTTGAATTCTGTGGAGAAACTGTAAAACGAATGAAAAACGGCATCTTGCACATTTTTCTTAAATTATAAAAATTCTCAACGTGCAAACGCATGCTTTCGGTTTTTATAATTATGAAAAAAGCACAATCTACCATTTTTGATTCGTTTTTGGAAAATTAAGATTATTTGCATATGATGTAGGGGCAGACGACTCTGTCTGCCCGAAGAAATGTGTCAGTTTTACTGGCGGACACAGGGTTATGCCACTACAACATAATAGAGAAAGGAGAATAAGAATGAATATAAATTCGACAAGTACAATGAAAGACTTAACTCCAGGTGGAGATATATATACAGCAGGAAATGCAAGAGAATTTAAAACAGGAGATTGGAGAAGTACAAAACCTATTTATTTAGTAGATAAATGCAAGCAATGTGGATTATGTTTTCCAGTATGTCCAGATGATGCAATACCAGTAAATAAAGAACAAAAAAGAGAAGATTTTAATTATGATTATTGTAAGGGTTGCGGAGTGTGTGCTAAGGTTTGTCCGTTTGGCGCAATCGCTATGCAATAAAAAATGAATGAAAAACTAATAAAAACGAATGAAAAACTTCGTACTGCGTTGTTAAACTGCATAAAAATTTTTTCAACATACAGCGTATAGTTTCAAAAATTTTTATTTGTTTGCCTAGCATTACTCGTTTTTGCTTCGTTTTTGGAAAATTAAGATTATATGTAGGGGTCGCACTCCTGGGCGACCCAGGACAGGTCAAGACCTGCCCCTACAATGAACTTTGAAGGAGGAAATAAAATGTCAATTAGAGAACGTTTAAGTGGTAATGAAGCTGCAGCTATTGCAATGAAACAAATAAATCCAGATGTAGTAGCAGCATTCCCAATTACACCATCAACAGAAATACCACAATATTTTTCAACATTTGTAAGTAATGGAGATGTAAATACAGAATTTGTTGCAGTAGAAAGTGAACATAGTGCGATGGCAGCTTGTATAGGAGCTGAGGCAGCTGGTTCAAGAGCTATGACTGCAACATCTGCAAATGGTTTATCATTAATGTGGGAAATGATATACATTGCATCTAGTCTAAGACTTCCAATAGTAATGTCTTTAGTTAATAGAGCTGTATCAGGGCCACTAAATATACACAACGATCATTCAGATGCAATGGGAGTACGTGATAGCGGCTGGATAATGTTATTTTCAGAAAATAATCAAGAAGCATATGATAATTTAATAATGGCACATAGAATTGCAGAGAATAAAAATGTAAAATTACCACTTATGGTATGCCAAGATGGATTTATAACATCACATTCTATAGAAAATATAGAATTAATAGAAGATGATAAAGTAAAAGCATTTGTAGGAGAATATAACCCAGAAGAGTATTTATTAAATAAAGAAAATCCAATAGCTGTAGGACCTTTAGATTTACAAGGTTATTTGTTTGAACACAAAACTCAGCAAGCTGAAGCTATGAAAAATGCTAAAAAAGTAATTTTAGAAGTAGCAGATGAATTCGAAAAAATGACAGGAAGAAAATATTCTTTCTTTGAAGAATATAAATTAGATGATGCAGAAATTGCGATTGTATGTATGAATTCTACAGCAGGAACAACAAAATATGTAGAAGATTGTTTAAGAGAAAAGGGAATAAAAGCAGGACTTTTAAAATTAAGAGTATTTAGACCATTTCCAGCAGAAGAAATAGCAAAAGCTTTAGAAAATATAAAAGCAGTTGCTGTTTTAGATAAAGCAGATTCATTAAATGCAGCTGGTGGAGCATTATTTGAAGATATAACATCTGCAATGTATGTAAATAAAAAACAAGTTCCTATGGTAAATTATATTTATGGAATAGGTGGAAGAGATACAAAATCAGATGATATAGAATCTGTATATAATGATTTAGCAGAAATTGCAAAAAATGGAGAAATAGATAATCCATATAGATATTTGGGATTGAGAAAATAACAATTCTAGGGACTGTCCCTAAAAAGTAGCAGCTTGTCTGAGACTTTTTGGGACTGTCCTGAATTCTTGAAACATAATAGAATCGCTCCCAGAGATTTATTTATATTTTATCTCGCTCGCCTGAGGCTGCGCAGATTATGTAACAAAAATTTAGCTAACGCAAAATTTTCTAAACATAATCTAAGCTTGTCGGTCCCCACCCGTAACCCGCTCGTAAAATATAAATGAAAATCTCTTTGCGCTACTCTATTTCAATATATAAAAAAATAAAAACAATGCTCTGAAATAGGCATTAAAATTAAAAAGAGGAGTGAAAACAAAATGGCATATAATTTAAAACAAGTAGTTGCAGAAAAACCATCAAGGTTTACTGCAGGACATAGAATGTGTGCAGGGTGTGGAGCACCACCAGTAGCAAGAATGATACTTCGTGCACTAAAACCAGAAGATCATGCAGTGATAAGTGTAGCAACAGGATGTATGGAGGTTTCAACATTTATATATCCATATACAGCATGGACAGATTCATTTGTCCATACAGCATTTGAATGTGCTGCAGCAAATGCTTCTGGAGCAGAGGCTGCATATAAAGCGTTAAAAAGAAAAGGGAAAATTCCAGAGGACCAAACAACTAAATTTATAGCATTTGGAGGAGACCGGAGGAACATATGATATAGGACTTCAAAGTTTGTCAGGAGCAATGGAAAGAGGACATGATATGGTTTATGTATGTTACGATAATGGTGCATATATGAATACAGGAATTCAGCGTTCAAGTGCAACTCCAAAATTTTCTGATACAACAACATCACCAGCAGGAGAAGTTATTCCTGGAAAAATGCAAAGCAGAAAAGATTTAACTAATATTATGGCAAATCATCATATTCCATATGTTGCACAAACTGCAGCAATAAATAATTTTAAGGATTTATATGAAAAATCAGAAAAAGCAATATATACTGAGGGACCAGCATTTCTAAATGTACTAGCACCATGCCCAAGAGGATGGGGATATAATACAGAAGATTTAATGCAAATAAATAAACTTGCTGTAGAGACATGTTATTGGCCATTGTATGAAGTTATAGATGGAAAATATACAGTAAATTATAAACCAAAAAATAAACTTCCAATAGAAGAATTTTTAAAACCACAAAAGAGATTTAAACATATGTTTAAACCAGGAAATGAATGGATGATAGAAGAATTCCAAAAAGAAGTAGATAAAAGATGGGAAGAACTACTAAAATTAGAAGAGATAACGAACAAAGAAGAGAGTCAAATGGAGTGATTTTATGCAAGAAAAATATGATGTAATAGTAGTAGGAATGGGACCAAGTTCTATATTTTGTGCTTATGAGTTAATTAAGTTAAAAAAATACAAAAAAGTATTATTAATAGATCAAGGAAAAAGAGTAGAAGATAGATGTTGTCCAATAGAGAAAACAAAAAAGTGCATACACTGTAAACCAATGTGTAATATAACAAATGGCTTTTCAGGTGCAGGGGCTTTTTCTGACGGGAAATTATCATTATATAATCCAAATGATGATGATATTCATGTTGGAGGAAACTTACACAAATATATTGGTGTTCCGAAAACAAAAGAATTAATAGATTATACAGATAAAATTTATTTGGATTTTGGAGCAGATAAAAAACTAGAAGGAACAGAGTATCAAGAAGAAATAGCAAAAATATCTAAAAGAGCAGAAAAAGATGGAGTAAAATTAATTAATATTCCAATTAGGCATTTAGGAACAGAAAAAAGTCATGAAGTGTATGGAAGGTTAGAAAAATACATAGAAGACAATGGGATAGAAATGATGTTTAATACAGCAGTAACTGATTTAATAACAGAAAATGGAGAAATAAAAGGTGTAAAAACAATTCCATCTAAATATATGGATGAGAATGTAGGGGCAGGCCTTGTGTCTGCCCATGAACAATCAATTTATTCAGATAAAGTAGTTTTAGCAGTTGGAAGAAAGGGAGCAAATTGGCTTGTAGATATGTGCAATAAACATCATATAGAAACAGATACTGGAATTGTAGATATTGGAGTAAGATATGAACTTCCAGATGAAGTAATGAAAGATGTTAACAAATATATGTACGAAGCAAAATTTACAGGAAGAGTGGGACCATTTAGAGATAAAGTAAGAACATTTTGCCAAAATCCAAGTGGATTTGTATCTGCAGAAGTATATGATAATAATTTAACATTAGTTAATGGACATTCTTATAAAGAGAGAAAAAGTACAAATACAAATTTAGCATTACTTGTATCACATCATTTTACACATCCATTTGATAAACCAATTGGATATGGACGTAATGTTGCACAAAATTTAAATGATTTAGGTGCAGGTAATATTGTAGTACAAAGATTAGGTGATATTTACAGAGGAAAAAGAACTTGGGATTACGAGTTAGAAAAAAATTCTGTAGTACCAACATTAAAATCAGCGGTAGCAGGAGATATTACATTTGCATTAGGTTATAGAACAATGGTAGCTTTATTAGAATTTATTAGAGCAATAGACAAAGTTATAGAGGGATTTGGACATCCAGATAACCTTTTATATGCACCAGAAATAAAATTTTATAGTAATAAAGTAATAATAAATGAACAATTTGAAACAAATATAAAAGGCTTATATTCAATAGGAGATGGAGGAGGAATGACAAGAGGATTAATGATGGCATCTTGTTCAGGAATCCAAATGGCAAGAAACTTATAAAAACAACTATTGACAAATATTGTAAATATATATAATGTATATGAGAATTAATTTAATGTATTTTTTTCATTCGTGATATGTACAAAAAAACAGGCACTAGATTCAATCCTAGTGCCTGTTTGCTTTAATCATCAAATTCATTCATAAGAAGGAATATTAATAATAAAGCGAGTAAGTTAATGTATTTCTTCATTTGTATATATGTACCTCCTTTCTACCTTTTGGCGAAAGGTAATACAAGTATAGATATAAAAAAAAACTAATGTAAATATTTTCCAGAATAAAATAAAAATATTTGTCAAATAAATATTTTTATGATATATTTTTGTAAATAAAAATAAAGGGAATTTTATGGATATAATAAAAATTGCACAACTAATTGAACAAAATGGTGGTAGGCTTTATTTAGTAGGAGGAGCGATAAGAGATTTTCTGCTAAATAGGTCTGTTTCTGATGCAGATTATTGTGTGGTTGGAATAAGCAAGGAAGAATTTTTAAATTTATTTCCAAATAGCAATATTAGAGGAAAAGCTTTTGAAGTTTTTGATTTAGAAGGATGCGAATTTGCTCTAGCTAGAACAGAAAAAAAGATAGGGCAGGGACACAAAGAATTTGAGATTACAACGGGAAAACAAATAACAATAGAAGAAGATTTAAAAAGAAGAGATATAACAATAAATTCTAGTGCAAAAGATGTATTAACTGGAGAGGTTATAGATCCATTTAGTCGGAGTAAAAGATTTAGAGAATAAAGTTATTAGAGCAACAAGTAAAAGCTTTAAAGAAGATCCATTAAGAGTTTATAGAGTAGCACGTTTAGCTTGTGAATTGAACTTTAAAGTAGATAAAGAAACTATAAAAATGATGTACGAATTAAAAAAAGAGCTTGTTACTTTATCTAAAGAAAGAGTATTTTGCGAATTTAGAAAAGCATTAAAAACAAATAAACCATCTATATTTTTTAATGTATTAAGAGAAGCAAATGTATTAGATATACATTTTAAAGAAATATATAATTTAATAGGAAGCTTGCAACCAATAGAGCATCATCCAGAAGGAGATAGCTATAATCATACAATGATTACAGTTGATAACAGTGTTAAACTTACTGATGATTTACTTATAAGGTATGCTTGTTTAGTGCATGATTTAGGAAAAGGATTAACACCAAAAGAAATGTATCCACATCATTATCGGACATGCAGAAAAAGGTGAAGAGCCAGCAAGAAATTTATCAAATAGAATAGGTGTACCAACTACTTGGAAAAAAGCTGGAATTACTTCTTGCAAAGAACACATGAGGCGGAGGAATTTTTAATAAGATGACTACTGAAAAACAAGTTTCTTTTATAGAAAGGGTAAGTAAATCGATGCTTGGTTTAGAAGGTCTTCAAATAGTTGTTTATTGTGATAGAAATAGATTTGGCAAGCTAAGCAAAGAAGAAAAGGAGCAATGTACTTTTTTAGATATAGGAAATAGGGTATTAAATAAAATAAATGGAAATTATATAAAACAAAAATATACTATTGAAAACGGAATAGAATTTGGAAACAAATTGCACGAAGAACGAGTTAAATATATAAAACAGATTAATAATTAAAATTTGTAGAAAAAATGTAGGGGTCGGCCTTGGTCGACCCTGAAATCTTGAATTATTTCTATTTATTCGGGCAGAGCAAATGTAGGGGCGACTAGTAGTCGCCCGCTCTTCGAAGAAATTGCTTAAAAAATCCAATAAAAACAAAAATAAATATTGACAAAATTTGATATATAGGAATATAATAAAAAACGTGTTTTTTAGAGAAAAATAGATTAAAAACAAGTCTATTTTTCTCTTTTTGCACGAGAAATGTTAAAATTATGAAAAGAGGTAAAAAAATGGAAAGCGTATTATTAAGTATTTCAATTGCTTTGGCAACTGGTTTGATTATGTCTAGGATAGTAAAAAAACTAGGATTACCAGCAGTAACAGGATATTTAGTAGGAGGAGTATTAATAGGACCGTATATTCTAGGAAGACTTGGAATAGAAGGAATAGGATTTACTTCAATGACTAAAGTAGAAGAGTTAAAAGTAATTTCAGAAGTTGCCTTAGGATTTATTGCATTTTTAATAGGAAATGAATTTAGAATTTCTCAACTAAGAAAAACAGGAAAACAAGCTTTAGTTATAGGTGTTCTTCAAGCTCTTGCTGCAACTTTTGTAGTAGATGTTGTTTTATTAGGATTACACTTTGCTATGCCAGATAAACTTTCAATATCTGCTGTATTAACATTAGGGGCAATAGCAACAGCAACAGCACCAGCTGCTACATTAATGGTTATTAATCAATACAAAGCAAAAGGGAAATTAACAGATATTTTGCTTCCAGTAGTTGCAATTGATGATGCAGTGGGACTTATTATTTTTGCAATATCATTAGGAGTAGCAAAAGTAATTTCATCTGGAGAATATAATTTAATGACAATAATATTAGAACCATTATTAGAAATAATAGTGTCACTTGCAATAGGAGCAATTTTAGGAACAATACTTACAAAAGCAGAAAAATATTTTAAATCTAGAAGCAAAAGAATGTCAATTGTTGTAACTGCTGTAATAATGGCTGTTGCAATCTCGATGTATAGTTTTACAATAGGTGGAATAACAATATCAATATCATCATTATTATTATGTATGATGCTTGGTACAGCATTTTGTAATGAAAGTGAATATGAATTTTCTAATAATTTAATGGAAAGAACTAATAGATGGTCAACACCGCTTGTAATACTATTTTTTATAATAAGTGGAGCAGAATTACAATTAGATATATTTACGAATTTAACAATTGTATTAATAGGAATAGCATTTATAATTGCTCGTTCTATAGGTAAATACTATGGAGCATATTTTAGTGCAAAAGCTGTTAAATGTGATAAATGTGTTCAAAAATATTTGGGAATAACACTTCTTCCACAAGCAGGTGTAGCACTTGGTATGAGTATAAAAGCACAAGAAGTATTATCAGGGGATGGAGACTTAATAAAAAATATAACATTATTTGCTATTTTAATATATGAACTTGTAGGACCATATTTAACAAAACAATGTTTAATAAAATCTGGAGATATAACTCCGATTAATAAATAAATTTGGAAGAAAGGGGACAGACCCAATTTGTTCGAAATTTCGAACAAATTGTCTCTGTCCCCTTTCTTCCAAATTTATTTTAGCGTCACAACAGTTACGCCCATTTCACCTTCGCCAAAACTTCCCATTCTAAAAGATTTTACATGAGGATGTTTTTTTAAGAAAGCATGTATTCCATTTCTTAATTTTCCTGTACCTTTTCCGTGCACGATTCTTACAGTTTCTAATTTAGCAAGCTTAGCATCATCCAAATATTTATCAACTATAGGAAGTGCTTCATCAATAGTAAGTCCTATAACATTAATTTCTTGAGAAATTGTTTTTGATTTAAAGCTATTAGTTGTTTTTTTAGAAGTAACTATTTTTTCTTTAACTTCAGGTTTACTAATTTTAACTAATTGAGATATATTAATATTAGTTTTTAAATTTCCAATTTCAACTTCAACATCTAAAGAAGAGTTGGGAAGAGTTTTTACAATTCCGTTTTTCCCTAGAGGTATAACATATACATTTAGACCAATAACAATATCTTCTTTTGACAAATTGCTTTTTTGAGTTTGGTTATAATTTACTGAAAATGTTTTTAATTTATCATTTATATCATTTTTTAAATCATATAAATCTTGAATATTATTCTTAGATTTTACAGAATTCATTTTTTTAATAATCTGAGTTGCTTCATCTTTAACATCTAATAAAATGTCTCTTGCTTCTTTTTTTGCATTTTCTACAAGTAATATAGCTTTTTCTTCAGAGGCAGAATAATCTTTTTCTAACTTTTTACGTAGTAATTCTACTTGATTTAAATTTTTAGAAATTTCTTCTTTTTCTTTTTCAATTTCTATTTTATTATCATAAATTTCTTTTAATAAATCTTCTATTCTAACATCATTAGAATTCATTAAAGACATAGCTTTTTCTAAAATCTGGGCATTTAGTCCAAGTCTTTTACTTATTTCAAATGCATTACTTTTACCAGGGATTCCAATTAATAATTTATATGTTGGAGAGAGTGTTGTTAAATCAAATTCAAAACTTGCATTTTCAAATCCAGGTGTCAAAAGTACATATTCTTTTAATTCTTGATAATGTGTTGTACTAATAGTAGTTGCATTTAATTTATAAAAATGGTCAAGAATGCTAATTGCAAGATAGCTACCTTCTATTGGGTCAGTTCCAGAACCGAAGTTCATCTAAAAGAACTAAGCTTTTATCAGTAACATTATTTAAAATTTCTATAATATTAATCATGTGAGATGAAAATGTACTTAAAGATTCTGATATACTTTGCTCATCTCCAATATCTGCAAAAATATTATCGAAAATATAAATACTACTTTTTTCATTTGCAGGTATTAAAATTCCACTATATGCCATTAAAAGTAAAAGTCCAAAAGTTTTTAAACAAACTGTTTTTCCACCAGTATTTGGACCTGTTATTACTAAGGATGAATACTTTTCTCCAATACTAATGTCTATTGGAACCACTTTATTAGCATCAATTAAAGGATGTCTTGCTTCTATTAAATTTACAACTTTTTTATTGTTTATTGTAGGCTTTATACCATTTATAGATTTACTATAATTTGCTTTTGCAAATATAAAATCAATTTCTCCAATTAAATTTATGTTGCTTTTTAATTCTGTTGTTATTAAAGATAGTTTTCTAGAAAGGTCAGTTAAAATTTTAGCAATTTCTATAGATTCTTCTGCTTTTAAATTGTTTAATTCATTATTTAATTCAAAAACAGCTAAAGGTTCAATAAAAACTGTGGAACCACTGGAAGAAACATCGTGAATAAAGCCTTTTATTTGACTTCTATATTCTTCTTTTACAGGTATTACGTATCTTTCATTTTTTATTGTTACAATGCTATCTTGTAAGTACTTAGAATAAGTCGTAGAGTGTACAATTGTATTTAATTTGTTTTTTATTTCTATACCTAAATTTTTTTGTGACTTTCTAATTGAACTTAATTTAGAAGAAGCATTATCTGCAATAGTATTTTCATCTAAAATTTTATCTAAAATTTCTTTTTCAATTGATTTGTCAGCATAAAGTGAATTAAAAAAGTCTACTAATAAATCAATATGTTCATTATCTAAAGATATGTACTCTTTAAGTTCTCTAGAAGTTTTTAAAATACTAGCTATTTCTAGTAAGTCAGAAGGAATAAGAGAAAAATTAGACTCTAAATTTTTAATAGAAATAGTTATATTAGGAATAGAAGCAAGGGGCAAAGAACCATTTCTATAGATTAAATTAACTGCTTGGTGTGTTTGGTCTAAAAGGTAAGCAACATTAGTAGAAGGAATTAAATTTTTACATTTTTCTTTTCCTAAATATGTTTTAGCAAAACCTTCTAAAATATCTAATATTTTATTATATTCTAACTTTTTTAAATATTTTAAATTCATTTTTATCAAACTCCTTATAAGTGTATATTATACTTTTTATTTTTAGATATTGCAAATTTAATTAAATAATAATACAATATAATTAATGAAAAATCCGGAGGGAACTAATGAAGAAATTAAAAAGTGAGAAAGGTGCAATAACAATAATAGTACTAGTATCTGTACTGTTTTTTGTATCGTTTTTAATAAGCTCGTATGTAATAATTGCAAATAAGGTACAAGCACAAAAAGAAATGATAGAAGAAACTAAAAAAATATATGAGCCTAAAAGTAGCATAGAAGATATATATAATTCATATTTTAGCAGTGATGAAGTAATACCAATATATACAGTAGAACAATTATTATCAATAGGCGAAGAAGATAAGCAAATTAGTATAGATGGAAAATATTATACATTTACAAATACTAGTTCATATATTTTAAAAAATGATTTAGAATTTAGTGCTATAGATTTAGGGTTAACTGAAAATTGGGTTTCGTTAGGAAGTAAAGATTCTACATTTAAAGGAAATTTTGAAGGTAATGGTCATACAATAACAGTTACTAATTTAAATGGAATTATTAAAATATATTCTGAAAAAAATAATTATGGAGGAACTTCATATAAATTAGAGATAGCAAAAATAAAACCAAAAGGATGGAGTGAAGATGTAACAGCATTAACAGATGGAATAAAAGTAATTCCACTTCCAGATGGATTTAATGTTTCTTCAAAAGAAGGAGAAGATACGCTAGAATCTGGATTAGTTATAGCAGATGAAAATAAAAATGAATTTGTTTGGATACCAGTAGAAAATTCAGTAATAGATATAAGTGATAAAATAAAAGCAATAGATGGTATAACCTCAAATTATGGTAGCTCTCCTAATTGGAGAGAGGTAAAAGATGCAATAGCAGAGCAAGTTGATTTGTCAAGTGGAATATATCCTATGATTGCAAAAATAGGAGAAGAAGAGGAAGAACATTATATAGGAATTTCTTATTCATTTGATGAAAGTGGAGAAATAAGTGGTTTAGCAATATTAAATGGTGGAACTTCATATATTGAACCTAGGGCTATAACAGATGAATACGAATACAAAAAAGGAAATCAATATGATGCAATATATAGCAATATAATAATGGCTAGTACGAATGAAGAAATAGAACAAATGAGTATTAATGATAATTCAACGACAGAAGAATGTGCAACATATTTCTATAACAAATTACAAAATGATTTTGACGAAATGGCAGAAAGTGTAATTCAGTACGGAGGATTTTATGTAGGTAGATATGAAACTACTGGATTTAATAATGGAATAGTAACAATTAAAGCAGAAGAAAATTATAGTGGTACAAATAATAATTGGTATACAATGTATAAAAAACAAAAAGAGTTTTCAAATAGCATAACTTCAGATAGTGTAAAAAGCAATATGATATGGGGATGCCAGTATGATCAAGTAATGAAATTTGCAAATAATAAACTAGATGGAAGTAGCGAGATTTATAATGTTGGTGCCGCAGGAACAAGAAAATCACGAGATGCAAAAATAGGAACAGGATATACACAAGCAGATAAAGTAGTAAATATATATGATTTAGAAGGATGTCGATTAGAATGGACTGCAGAGGCAAATAATAGGAGTTGTAGAACGGCTAGAGGAGGTAAATATAATAATACTAATTCAGCTTCTTATAGGAGTAATTCAACTAATATGCCAGATTCTAGTTCTGATAATGCTAGTAGGATAGTATTATATGTAAAATAAGTACAATAAAAAATACTTACGGAAATCATTAATTTGCCATTATACATTGACTTTTTAACGAAAAAATTATAAAATAACTGTATTAAAAAATACAGTTATTTTTATTTTGTGAAATTAATCCGTATTTTGTTTTGAGGAGGAAATAACAAATGGGAGAAGTAATAGTTATAACATCAGGAAAAGGTGGAGTTGGTAAAACTACTACAACAGCAAATTTAGGTTCAAGCCTTGCGGAAAGTGGAAAAAAAGTAGTATTAGTAGATACAGATATTGGACTTAGAAATTTAGATGTTGTAATGGGATTAGAAAATAGAATTGTATATGATATAGTAGATGTTATAGAAGAAAAATGTAAATTAAGACAAGCATTAATAAAAGACAAGCGCTTTGAAGAACTTTTTTTACTTCCAGCAGCTCAAACAAGAGATAAATCAGCAATAAATGAAGAACAAATGAAAGAATTAACTAAAAAACTAAAAGAAGAATTTGATTATATATTAATAGATTGCCCAGCAGGAATTGAGCAAGGGTTTAAAAATGCTATTGCAGGAGCAGATAGAGCAATAGTTGTTACAACTGCAGAAATATCTGCAATAAGAGATGCGGACAGAATAATAGGACTATTAGAAAGCTCAGAAATAAAAAATCCAGAATTGATAGTAAATAGATTAAGACCTAATATGGTTAAAAAAGGCGAAATGATGGAAGTAGAGGATATTGTAGATTTATTATCTGTAGATTTAATAGGAGTTGTTCCAGATGATGAATATATAATTACTCAAACTAACAAAGGAGAACCTGTAATAAAAAACAGAAGAGCACCTTCAGGAAAAGCATATATAGAAATAGCAAGAAGAGTGTTAGGAGAAAATATTGATGTTACAATACCAGGTAGAGAAAAAGGATTATGGGCAAAAATAAAAAGTTGGTTTAGAAGAAAATAATACATTGTAAATATAATGCAAAAGCTATGCTTTTAGAAGGGAATTTAAGATGTTTGAGAATATAGCAAATTTTTTTAAAAAGTTAGTTAAATCAGAAACAAAAGATGCACCAAGCAAAAATACTGCAAAAGAAAGATTGCATTTAGTATTAATGCAGGATAGAGCAAATGTTTCAGCTGATTTTTTAGAATTAATGAAACAAGAAATTATAGAAGTAATAAAAAAATATATAGAAGTAGAAGAAGCTGCTATAGATGTAAGACTTACTAATGATGTTGGAGAAGATGGAACAAAAGGAGCCCCATCTCTTTATGCTAACATTCCTATAGTAAATATTAAAAATGGTATAAAAAATGAGAATATAGATAGTAAAAATGAAGACGAAAAAGAGAAAGTAAAAGAAAACAAAGAGGATAAAAAAGAAGAAGTAAAAGAAAATGAAACAGAAAATATAGAGAACAATAATACTGAGGAAATAAAACAAGAAGAGGATAAAGAAACAGAACAAAAAGATAATAAAAGTGAAAATGAATCAAAAAATGAAGAAAATAAAGATGAATTAAAAAATGAATAAATAATACAAAAGCAAGTAGTTAATTTACTTGCTTTTATAATAAGGGTAGATGAGATGTAAAAGGAGGAATGGGGACAGACCCCTTTTGTCCGTTTTGCGGACAAAAGGGGTCTGTCCCCATTCGTCCAAATTACATTTTAAAAGAAAGGAAAATATGAACAAAAGGATTTTAAAAAATACTGAATGGAGTATATTAATATGTGTAATTTTACTAACAATAATAGGATTAGTAGCCTTATATAGTGCAACTATAAATTCTGATTTAGATGAATTTAAGAAGCAAATTATATGGGTGTTAATAGGTTTACCTATAATGATTTCACTATTGTTTATAGATTATAGTATTATTGTAAGATTTTCTCCATATTTATATGGATTATCAATAATATTATTAATAGGAGTACTATTTACACCACCAGTAAATGGTGCTAGCAGCTGGTTTAATATAGGATTTTTTGCGTTTCAACCAGCAGAACTTGCTAAAGTGTTTGTAATAATATTTTTAAGTTATGTTATTGTAGAAATACAAAAAAAATCAAGAAATGAAATTAATAAAATATCAAGGTTAGCAATAATCTTTGGAACAGTTTTTTTACCGTTGATATTAATAATATTTCAACCAGACTATGGAACTGCTATATCATATATAATATCTTTAGTTTTAATTTTATATGTGGCAGGTATTGATAAAAAATATATAATAGTGTCTTTTTTAATCTTACTTATAACTATTCCACTAATGTACTTTTTTATATTACCAGAACATGCTAAATCAAGAATAGATGTATTTTTAAATCCTAATTTAGATCCTAGAGGTGCAGGATACAATATAATACAATCTAAGATAGCAATAGGAGCAGGAAAATTATTTGGGATGGGATGGCTTAAAGGAACTCAAACACATTTAGGATTTTTATATCCTAAAACAACTGATTTCATATTTGCAATGATAGGAGAAGAGTTAGGTTTTATTACGTGTGGCTTAATTATAGTGATTTATGTAGTATTAATTACAAAGGCAATTACTGTTGCTAAAACTTCAAGAGATGATTTAGGAGCGTATATAGCAATAGGAATTGTACGGAGTATTTTTATTCCATACAGTAGAAAATATAGGTATGACAATAGGTCTTCTTCCTATTACTGGTGTTCCGCTACCTTTTGTTAGTTATGGAGGAACATCATTAATAACAAATTTTATTTTAATAGGATTGTTATTAAATATTAGTGCTAGAAGTAGTAAGAATTTATTTATTCAATAAAGGTAGGGGCGGGGCTTGCTCCGCCCAAAATGAATAAAATAATAATTGTAGGGCGGACAGGGCCCTGTCCGCCCGTAAAAAAATTACAACAAAATAAAAGAGGGATAATATGTATATACACAAATTGAAAATAGGAGATGTAGAATTAGAAAATAATATTTTGCTTGCACCAATGGCAGGAATTACCGATTTACCGTTTAGAATAATATGTAAAAAATATAGTAATCCTGGTTTGGTGGTAACTGAAATGGTAAGTAGTAAAGCTTTATTTTATAATGATGAAAAAACAAAAAAACTTTTAAATATAGAGAGCGAAAAGAAACCAATTGCATTTCAGATTTTTGGTAGTGATCCATATGTAATGGGAAAAACGGCAAAAGAGATTTCAGAAAATGCTGATATAATAGATATAAATATGGGATGTCCTGCACCAAAAGTTGTAAAGAATGGTGATGGAAGTAAATTATTATTATCTCCAGATTTAATAAAAGAAATAGTAAAAAATGTAGTGGAAAACGTAACTAAGCCTGTAACAGTAAAAATGAGAAAAGGATGGAACAATGAAAACATAAATGCAGTAGAAATTGCAAAAATAATAGAAGAGGCAGGCGCATCAGCAATAACTGTACATGGAAGAACAAGAGATGAATATTATTCGCGGACATGTAGATTTAGATATTATAAAGAAAGTAAAAGAAAATGTAACAATACCAGTAATAGGAAATGGAGATATAAAAACAGCAGAAGATGCAAGAAGAATGTTTGAATATACAGGTGTAGATGGGATAATGATAGGGAGAGGTACTTTAGGTAATCCATGGCTTATTAAGAATATAATAAAAGAATTAAATGGAGAAGAAAAAGATGAAATTTCTAATATTCAAAAGTTATTTGTTATAAAAGAGCATTTAGATTTAGCAGTTAAAGAAAAAGGAGAATATATAGCAATAAGAGAAATGAGAAAACATATTTGTTGGTATATAAAAAACTTAAAAGATTCTAGTATTATAAGGGAAAAAGTAAATAAAATAGAACAAACTGATGAATTAGTGGAAGTCCTAGAAGAATATTTTAACAATATATGAATAGATTTATAAAGAATAGCATTATGCTATTCTTTTATTATTGTATAGGAAAAATCGACTTTTATCTTGGCTGTATTTAAGATTTTTCCGTATACAACAAGGTTAGGCTACCTTAGTTCGCCCGAGCTTTAGCTCGTGGCATGTATTTCGCATATGCTTCGAAGGAGAACTAAGCGAAATGCCTTTCTTATAACATTTTTAATAAATAGTAATTTGTATGGAAACATTAACAAAAAGACATCCATAAAATCTAGTTAAAAACATAAATTTATTGCGCTCCTCGGTTCAATACGTGTTTAAAAAATTCTAAACGAAAATTGAACGAGCCTCTCGGTTCCCGCTTCCTCCTTCAATTTTCCTTAAGAATTTTGCATAAACACTCCAATCACATCCGGTGCTCATAAATTGATGTATTTTAACTGATTTTATTAAT
>JAZSCD010000055.1:0-4708 GCA_045602745.1 Clostridia bacterium
TAAACCATTTCTGCTTGAGATTCTATTGATTGAGAACCAAAAATAAAAGCAAGTCCACCTTCTCTAGCTAATGCGATTCCCATTTTTTCTCCTGAAACTGATTGCATTATAGCTGATACCATAGGTACATTTGCGTAGTACTTTGCTTCTTCTCCTTTTTTAAATTTAACAAGTGGTGTTCTAAGTGATACATTTGCTGGTATGCATTTTTCTGTAGTTAAATTTGGTAATAATAAAAATTCATTAAATGTTCTTGATATATCTGGTAAAATTTGTGCCATTTTCTTTCCTCCTTCAAAATTTGCGAAGAGCAAATTTTGTACTATTCACTCTTCACTAGTAGTTTAAATTTCTATATATTATACATCAAATAATTTAAAATGGCAAGAACTAGAGAGAAATTTCCCTAGTTCTTGGAGTAAGTTTAAGCTCGTTTTATTTGAGATAGCCGTCAATTATAGACTGAATGGCATTCTGAGGTACCGTAAAGTTTTCAAGCTTTTCGCAACCTTTAATTATACCTGTATAAATTTTAACTACGCTTTCAGGTATATTGATTGTAATTAAGTTAGTACAGTCCTCAAATGCGCACGGACCAATTTCGGTTACGCCGTCAGAAATTGTGATTGTATTCAAATTTGTGCAACCACTAAATGCCTTGTAATCAATTTTTTTTACGCTTTCAGGTATATTGATTGTAGTTAAACTGCTGCATTTATAAAATGCAAGTCCACCAATTTGAGTTACTCCTTCTGGGATTGTGATTGTATTTAAACTGATACATCCATTAAAAGCTCCAATACCAATTTTGGTTACACTTTTGGGGATTGTGATAGCTGTTAAGCTATTGCATTCCCAAAATGTGCTAACTGCAATTTCAGTCACACCTTCAGGAATTGTAATTGTAGTTAAACTGCTACATTTTCGAAAAGCTTCAATGCCAATTTTGCTTACACTCTTGGGGATCGTAATAGCTGTTAAGTTATGGCAACTAAAAAACAATTTATCTCCAATTTTAGTTACACTTTCAGGTATGTTAATTGTTGTTAAACTCATACATCCCATAAATGCCTTTTCACCGATTTCAGTTACACCTTCAGGTATGTTAATTGTTGTTAAATTTGTGCAACCAAAAAATGCACCTTTACCGATTTCAGTTACACTTTCAGGTATGTTGATTGTTGTTAAATTTTCACATGAAGTAAATGCATAGCCACCAATCTTAGTTACACTTTCAGGTATTACAACACATTCCTCCTGGCCTTTGTACCGAATCAGCTCTCCGCCTTCAATTACAAAATCTGAATCTTTCTGCAAAATAATTCCTCCTTAAATTTAATTAGGCTTTTTTTCTAAACCAAATCCTTACTCACAATTTGTTTTAAAAAAAATAACGCAAACATATATTATGTATACGTAAGCATTATAACAAATTTTTCTTTTTAAGTCAATTAATTTTCAGCTTTCAGAAAGGCTTCGTAGAACGGGCGACTACTAGTCGCCCCTACATTTACTCTATATTTTTTATTTTTTTCTTTAATAAACTTATTTCATATTGTTTTCATTAACCTTTTATAGTCTTTATATTTGAAAATCTTCTTGATTTGGAAATTCGAACTCTCCTTTTGGAGGCAAAGGAATTCCACTACCTTTATTCACATACTTTTCAATTACTTTCCTAATTTGTATTGTTATAGTATATTGCCCATCTGAAGATTTTATTATTTTATTAAGATTAATTCTATATCCCTGTTTATGTTTTTCACAAAATTCTTCTACTTTAATTCTTAGTTCTTCTTTTGTTGGAGCTGTTAACGAAATTATTTCTGCTTCTTTAAATTCAATTATTTTCATATCAATCCTTTATTCCTATGCTCTTGGATGTGCTTTTCTATATACATTTTTTAAACTTTCATCTTGGAATTGCATATAAATTTGTGTAGATGAAATGTCAGAATGTCCAAGCATTGTTTGAATTGCTTTTAAATCTGCTCCATTTTGTAAAAGATGTGTTGCAAATGAATGTCTTAAAATGTGTGGTGTTATTTCTTTTGAAATGTTTGCTTGATCTTTATAATATTTTATAATTTTCCAAAATCCTTGTCTTGTTAATCTTCTTCCATTTATGTTTACAAATAAAGCTGTTTCTTTTTCTGTTTTTATCATTATTTGTCTTGCATTTTCTACATAATCTTTTAAAGCTTTTAATGACATATTTCCTAGTGGAATATCTCTTTGTTTAGTTCCTGTTTTGCATGTTACATATCCAGCTTCTAAATTAATATCTTCTATATTAAGAGATATTATTTCTGTAACTCTCATTCCTGTAGCATATGCAAACTCAAGCATTGCCTTATCTCTAATTCCTTTTAAATCTACATTTTTAGGTTGTTCTAATAATAAAGATACTTCTTGAGCTGTTAAAATACTTGGAACCCTTTTTTCTATTTTTGGTGATTGTATTCCTTGTGTTGGATCATCTTTTACTTTATTATTTCTTAATTCAAATTGATAAAATAATCTAAGTGATGCTATATTTCTAGATATTGTAGAAGCTTTTTTATTCATATCTTTTAAATATTTAATATATGTTTGTATATCTTGTTCTTTAACTTTTGAATAACTTATTTTATTTTCTTCTACGTAATTTTTATATTGAATAATATCTCTTCTATATGATTGTAATGTATTGTTTGATACTTTTTTATCATTTTGCAAGTAAACTAAAAATTCATTTATTTGTTTATCCATGGCTTAGCTCCTTTATTATCAAATTTATTTATATTATTTTATGAATATTAATTATGTATATATTTATATCAAATAGAATTAAAAAAGTAAATAGTTTTTTTAAATATATTCTATAAACATTAATAAAATATTTTTAGATATATATACTTCTATTAGTGATGAGCATATTAAGAATATCATTATGATTATTGAGAATAAAGTATGTTTTATTATCTCTAACTTAATATTCTCTCTTCTTTTATCCTTTATTATAGAATTATGTAATGTTTTTCCACTTACAGCAAGTGCAATTATACAAGGTATAAATAAAATATTTTGAAATAATATATTTGAGAAAATAAATAATATCCCTTTTCCGAACACCGTAAGGTCATTATAACTGAAGATATTGTATATCCTAAACAAAACCCTCTAAAGCAAACGGTTAGATAAACAATAGATATTCCTATAACCGTGGAACCCATAAACCAAAGGAAAATAGCTAGTACACAATTTTTCTTAATAGAATCTTTTAACAAAGCTAAATCATTTATATCTTTGCTATCTTTTAAATCTTGAACAAAAGTAGATATATAATTATTAATTTCTACACTTTGATTATCTGATGCATTATTAATAAATATTACTCCTATCACTATTCCTATAAAAAAAATAATACTAACTATAATATATTCTTTTATATTGTTTTCTATATGAGCAAATATTACATTTTTAATTTTTGACGATTTCGTTTTTCTAGAATATCTTCTGTTCATTCTTCCCTCCAATTTGTTTATACATAATGTGTATGCTAAATAATAAAAAAAATTACAAGATGTTTACTTGTAATTTTAATATTTAACTATATAAGTTGCTCTTTATATTGAAGTGCGAAGTGTGAAGTGGGCAGTGTGCAATAAGACAAACTCTTAGAATGTAATCCCTAAAATCACACTTCACACATCCCACATCACACATCTAAATTTTAATTTGTCCATATACTCCTCCTCCACCTTCTTGGATTTTCATTTGTCCTTCTCTTGCAGACACTATATAATTTGCTACTTTCTCTCCAACAACAGCTTCTATATCATCTTTTGATAATTTATGTATTATATTCATTTCTGTGCCAAAGGCATCTAATAACTTTTCTATGCTCTTCTTTCCTATACCTGGAATAAATGTAAGTGGTATTTGATATCCATATTCTGGTCTTATTTCAGGACTTTTTGTTTTTTGTTTATCTTTTATTATTTCTATTCTATCAAAAACTCCCATTGTAATGTTCTTGCTATCACAAGTATCACATAATGTTACAGGTGCTTTTCCTTCAATGTTTTTACCACATACTTCGCAATATGTTCTATGATATTTACCAAGTTTTGGATCCATTCCATAATTTGCAATTATTTTTCTTCCATCTTCATTTTTTAATGCTTTTACTAATTCTTTAAAACTTATATCTTCAACTAATACTTTATTATATTCTCTTGCTATTTTTGGCAATGAATGCGCATCAGAATTAGTTATAAACGATTTTCCTTCCAATTCTGATATTGTATCTGCTAAAGAAGTATCCGAGCTTAAACCTAATTCTATGGCTGGTACTTTATTGTATTTTTCTTTAAATATTTTTTCTAATCTATCTGTACAATTTCCATAAAAACTTTTGTGTGGAGTAAAACAATGTGCTGGTATTAATATACCATTATACTTTTCTACAATATCTATTAATTCATATGCAGATATATCTGCTCTTTGAGAACTAAGTGTTATATTTTTTATATGTTTACTCATTTCGTCAGAAAAGCCTTTTATATCTCCTAAGTGTGGAAAGAAACATATATTATGAGCACTTCCACAGTGGCCATTTAATCCTTCTTCTGATGTTTCTACTTCGCTTCCAAGAATTATACATACTTTATCTTTATAAATTATTCCACCATCTTTTATTTCGTATGCTTCTCCTGTTTTTAAA
>JAZSCD010000056.1:0-9320 GCA_045602745.1 Clostridia bacterium
TAAAAGTATTTATAAAAGAGGAAGAAATTGTTCTGCAAGGAAAACAGTTTGATATATTAGAGTATTTAATAAATTCAAAAGGAACAATTATAACAAAAGAGCAAATATTTGATAGAATATGGGGATTTGACTCATATACAACAACAAATGTAGTAGAAGTTTATGCAAGTGGACTTAGAAAAACATTAAAAAAATATAATTATGATAGATACATAAAAACAATACGTGGCGTAGGTTATATGATAATAGAATAGAGGAAAATATGAGTGAACAAAAATTAATAAGAAAGCAATTAATTAAAAATATGTTTTATACTTTTATAGTATTTGCAGTAATACTTATATTTTTTGATGCAATAATATATAATCAAGCATCAGTTTCTCTATATGAATCAATTGATGAAGAATTGCAACGAACAGCTAAACTTTATGAAAATACAGACGCACAATTTAGAAGAGATATTCCTAAGGAATT
The DNA here is from genome assembly GCA_045602745.1 of Clostridia bacterium. Classification (GTDB taxonomy): domain Bacteria; phylum Bacillota; class Clostridia; order TANB77; family CAG-508; genus CAG-452. The sequence continues at coordinate 475 of JAZSCD010000056.1, forward strand.
TACTGGTGCAAATAGAGTTGTACTATTAGAAACAAAATTAAATCCGAGATTAATATATATTATAAGAAATGAAAAAGGCGATATTTTAAATAGTGAAAATATTGGTAGATTTTACGATGACTATTTAGAAGGTATTACTTTCGATAAAACAAAAACAGATGGAATATATGCAATGAAAGTACAAGATAAATATAATTATAGAGGAATAACTTTAAAGGCGTTTTCTTTTGAAGGACAAGAGGTATATATTCAATTACTTGCAAATGTCGATGGAGAAGTAGAAACTATTAAAAATCTAACAGATACATTACTAATAGGAAGTTTAATAATAGTTGTAAGTGCAATTGCAGGATCATACATTTTATCTAAAATGACATTAAAACCAATAATCGACTCATATAAAAAACAGACTGAATTTGTACAAAATGCAGCACATGAACTTAGAACTCCACTTACAATAATACAAGCAAAACAAGAATTATTGTTGCAAGAACCAGAAAGTAAAATTATAGATAAATCTGAAGATATAAATATACTACTTAAAGAAACAAAAAGATTAACTAAATTAATAAAAGAATTAATGATACTTGCTACAGCTGATTCAAATGAGTTAGAGCTAAAAAAAGAAAAAGTAAATATAGATACATTAATTAAAGATATTATAATTCCATATAAAGACTATGCTGAAATGCAAGAAAAGGAAATATGTATAGATTTAAAATCTAACAAAGAAATTAATGTAGATGCTAATAAAATCAATCAATTAATGATAATTGTATTAGACAATGCAATAAAATATACGGCCGAAAATGATAAAATAGAAATAAAGACATATGTAAAAGATGGAAAATGTGTAATAGAAGTAGCAGATTCTGGAATAGGAATAAGTGAAGAAGCAACAAAACATGTATTTGATAGATTTTATAGAGAAGATAAAGCACGTTCAAGAGAAACAGGTGGAACAGGACTTGGACTTTCAATAGCACATACAATAGTAAATTTGCATGGTGGAACTATAAAAATACTGCCAAACGAACCAAAAGGAACTAAAGTGATAATAAAAATTTAAAAAACAAATTACTATATAAGTTTTATTATAACTTTCTGATTTGAAGTTTTTACAAACTAATTAAATAAGTTATTTTTAAGAATATAGCAAAATTGCTATGTTCTTTTTATTTACCAATAAATGTATATATTCTGCTGTGGGGCGGAATAATAAGTGTAGGTGATACTTATATGAATAATGGTAAAGAAAAAAATGTAGGGGTCGTACCCTTGGGCGACCCACAAATAGAGAATAAATATAAAGTAAATTACTTTTTTGCTGAAAACTCTAAAATAAACATAAATGAAATATTAAAAAATTCATTTTTATTGTCTTTGAAAGCTGAAGGAAAAAATATGTAGAAAATCGCCTAAATATGTACCAAATTTTAAGAGAGTTATGGTATAATATTTGTAGGCGATTGCTTAAAGGGAGGGATTAAATGTATAATACATTACCAATAAGCAATCAAAAGACAAAAAGTTTTAGAGCAGGTCTCTATATGAGGCTATCTAGGGAAGATGGTGATAAAGAAGAAAGTTCTAGTGTAACAAATCAAAGAGAAATGTTAAAAAGATATTGTCAAGAACAAGATAATTTTTTTATTGTAAAAGAGTATGTAGATGATGGATATACAGGAACGAATTTTGATAGACCAGGCTTCAAGCAAATGATAGAAGATATCGAAGCAGGAATAATAGATACTGTTATTACAAAAGATTTATCAAGACTTGGGAGAGAAAGATTAGGAGTTGGTCATTATACTGAAATATATTTTCCAGAGCATAATGTAAGATATATTGCACTTCTTGATAATATCGATACCTATATGGATGCAGGAATGAATGACATGGCACCTTTTAAGGGAGTAATAAACGACATGTATGTAAGAGATATTTCTAAAAAGATAAGAAGTTCTTTAATAGAAAGGAAAAAGGCGGGAAACTTTTTAGGAGTAACAGCGCCATATGGATATAAAAAAGATCCGAATAATAAATTTCATTTAGTTATAAATGAAAAAGAAGCGAAAATTGTAAAAAGAGTATTTAGATTATATCTTGAGGGAAATGGTTTAACAAGAATTGCACAAATCTTAACAAAGGGTGGAGTTCCAGTTCCTGGAGAATCAAGAGATATTGGTAAAACAAGAAAAACTGCACTATATAGTTCGTGGAAACAAACGACTATTAGAAGAATATTAGATAACAGAGTGTATTTAGGTGAACTTGTACAATTTAAAAGAAGGAAAATAAATTATAAATCTAAAAGAAGAATAACTGTACCAGAAGAAGAAAGATATATTTGCAAAGGAACACACGAAGCCATTATTGATGAAGAAAGTTTTGATGCAGTACAAAACATATTAAAAAAGAATAAATCTTTTAAAGGTACAAAACACGATTATTTATTTAAAGGTTTATTGTTCTGCAGTGAGTGTGGTGCAAGGTTAAATATAACATATTCGAATTATGCATTAAAAAAATATGGAGAATACAGATACACAACTATTTGTTATAGTTATTCAAGATTATATAGTGATATTTGTACAAGACATTCAAATAGCATACCAGAGCTTGAAGAAGTGTTAATAAAACATATAAAAGAAGTTTGCAAACGATATATAAATGAGAACTTACAAGATGAATTAGTAAGTATGGCTAAAAAACAAAGAAGCCTAGAATTAAAACAAATAAATAATGAAAAAAGATTAGAAACATTAGAACAAAAAATTTCAGATATAGGTTTATATATAAAAAATCTATACATGGACAAGGTAAAAGGTGTAGTAAGTGAGAACGATTATATATCTTTGGTAGCAGATTTTACTAAAGATAGAGATAATTTAATAAAAGAAAAAGAAGAATTAATAAAAATTATAAATAATCAAAAACCACTTATTGATGAGACTGCAAAAATAGAAAAACTTGCAAAAGAATTTATCGCCTTAGAAAAACCTACAAAACAATTATTAAATGAATTAATAGAAAAGATTACAATATCTGAAAATAAAGAAATAAATATTTATTTCAAATTTAATGAATTAAATGAAATGAAAGAATTGAATAAAAAAATAGCATAGATAAAAATATGAAGTAGCTAGTAGATATGTAAATATATTTTTAACACACATATCAGAAGCTACTTCATATTTGAATTTATTTAAAGCTTCTTTAGCTTCTGGAACTAAAGTTCTGTTTGAATTTGAATTTGCCATTTGATTTCACCTCCTAGGATATGAATTAAATCGTTTAACAAAAGCATATTTTGCTTTCAATAGTTATGATGCACATATTAAAATTTTTTAAACTAGAAATTTTTGTTAAAAAATTGATTAAATTGTAATTTGTAGTACGATTCTAGGGACAGTCCCAAAAAGTCTCAACAAGTTGCTACTTTTTAGGGACAGTCCCTGGAAATTCCCTCATGCAAATTACAATTTCTATAATTAAAAAACTTGAAAAAAACAATCAATAGTATATAATTAATAAAAACAAAAATGGAGGAAAAGACTAATGTATAAATTGATAGCAATTGATTTGGATGGAACACTTTTAAATTCGTATGGCGAAGTAAGTAATGAAAATAAGCAAGCAATAAATAAGGCGATTCAGAAAAAAGTCGAAGTAGTATTAGCATCTGGTAGAATGACAAAATCTATTTTACCAATTGCAAATGAAATAAATGCAAATAGATATATAATATCTGGTAATGGAGCATCAATATATGATGTGCAAAATAATCAAATAATATACAACAATTATATGCGAAAAGAAAAAGTTTTAGAAATTATAGATATATGTGAGAAAAACAATATGTTTTATAGTTTGTATACAAACAATGTTATATTAGCAAAATCATTAAACTATAATATACTTTATTACAATAGTGAAAATAAAAATAAAACTGAAGATAAAAAAAATAGGATAAATATAATAAATGATATATATAAATATGTGCAAGAATATCAAGGTAATGATTTTTTGAAATTTACAATATGTGATAATGATCAAGTTGTTTTTAAGAGTGTGATAAATAAACTTAAAAGTATAAAAGAAATAGATGTTTTAGAAGTTTCACATATGTCTAGAAAAATTATAAATTATGGAACAAAAGAATACGAAATCTCGTATTTTTATACAGAAATTACAAACAAAAATGTAAACAAATGGACAGCACTGCAAGAATTGATAAATAAAATAGGTATATGCAAAGAAGAAGTAATTGCAATAGGAGATAATATAAATGACCAAGAGATGATAATGAATGCGGGAGTAGGAATAGCAACAGGAAATAGCTCGTTAAAAATGCAAGAAATAGCAGATGAAATAGTTGCGACTAATAATAAAAATGGAGTTGCTGAGGCTATAAATAAATATATAAAATAAAATATTACAATAATATTACAGGAATATTATTTTTAAATTACAATTACACCAAATGTTGTTTTTGAGTTGATTATGTTATAAAATAATATAAAATAGTATATATTAGGGAGGAATAAAATATGGCGTTAAATCCAATGCAAAAAAAAGCAAGAAATTCATTTTTATTAGGAGTGACAATAACACTTATAATATGTTCTCTTATAGGAGTTGTACTTTATGTATTAATGACTAGACAAGACCAAAAGAAAGAAGCCGAAGAAGGGAAAATTACATATGTATATAGATTAAAAAACAATGTAATGTCAGGACAAAAAATCACACAAAATGATGTAGAAGAAATAACTGTTACTGAAAAAGCAGTTCCAACAGGAGCATTTGCATCAAAAAAGAAAGGAAAAACTTCAAATGGCAAAGAAGTGTGGAATGATGCTATTTTTCCAGAAGGATATAAGTCAAAATTAGATTTAAAAGCAGGTACAATTTTATCATCTGATTTAGTATATGAAGGTAAAGAAATAACAGAAGATTTAAGATATGTAGAATTTAATATGTTAACATTATCAACAACTGTAGCAGAAGGTTCGTATATAGATATTAGACTTACTCTTCCAAATGGAACAGATTTAATAGTTGTTTCTGAAAAAGAGGTAAAATCAATATTAGGAGATACAATAGGATTAGAATTAACAGAGGATGAAATATTAATGCTAGAAAGTGCTATTGTAGAATCGTATATAATAACTGCTTCAAAATTATATGTAACAGAATATGTTGATCCAGGAATACAAATTGCAGAAGCAACAGGGGAAAAAGGAACATTAATTACTTATACACCTACAGATGAGGCGCAAAAACTTATAGCAGCTCATCCAAATCTTGTGAACGAAGTAAAAGCACACTTAGCAAAAAGATTTGTTGAAAGTTCAGCAACAAGAGACAATATAAACAACACTAAATTTCAATATAGTATGGAAGAATTAGAAAATTTAGAAACACAATTACAAGAAGAATTTGAAAAAGCTAAAGCTGCTAGAGAAGCTTACTTATCAGGATTAACAAGTTATTAATAAAAATGAGTATATAGTAAATCCATTTTTATCATAAAATAGAACAACTGTGAATTATGCAAACTACAACAAAAGAAAGCAGGAGGAAAACAAATTGAAAAAGATAGGATTTATAGGAGCATTTGAGAAAACAGATTTAATTATATATGTAGCAAAAATATTAACAGAAATAGGAAAAAGAGTATTAATGGTAGATACTACTGTTTTACAAAAAGCAAGATATATAATACCTTGTATTGCTCCAACAAAATTTTATGTTACAGAATACGAAGGAATAGATGTAGCTGTTGGATTTGAAAATATAGAATCGTTGACAGAATATATAGGAGATATAGAAAAAGAGTATGATATAATTTTAATAGATGTAGATTTGTATGAAAAATTTGATTTGTTTAAAATTTCAAGTTCGGAAAGATTATATTTTGTTACAGCATTTGATAGTTTTTCTTTAAAAAGAGGGATTGAAATAATAGGAACAATGAGAAAAAATATAAGAATGAAAAAAGTGTTATTTGAAAGAGATTTTTCAGAAGAAAATGATGCTTATTTAAATTTGTTAACTTTAACATATTCTATAAAATGGGAAAGCGATAATATATATTTTCCATATGATCAAGGAGATTTGACAGCTATAATAGAAAATCAAAGAGTAACCAAAATAAAATTTAGAAACCTTAGCGAAGAATATAGACAAGGGTTGTTTGAAATTACAAAGGAAATAGCATCAGAAGTAAAAGAAAGTGAAATAAAAAAAATATTAAAGAAAGTATAAGGAGTAAATATGTCAATTATATCATTTTGGAGTAGTGGAAAAGGAGAAACAGGTAAAACATCATCTTTAGTTGCAATCGCTACATTAATGGCAATTAACTATAATTATAAAATATTAGTTATAGATACCAAGAGTAATGACAATACATACGAAGAATGTTATTGGCAAGAAGATAGATTAATAAAGTTAATAAATGACCAAGAAAAAAAGGTAGATATAGGACAAGGAATAGGAGAATTGGCTACAGCAGTACTAAGTAATAAAACATCTCCAGAAATAATAACGAATTATACTAGAATAGTATTTAAAGATAGATTAGAAATATTAACAGAAACGCAGATAGGTGCTAACAGGCGTCAAGATAACAAAGCAATATATAAAGAAATTGCCAAAATGGCTAATAAATATTATGATTTAGTATTTATTGATTTAGACAAAGATTTAGATGAACAAATTAGTGATTCATTATTAGAGGTTTCAGATCTTGTGGTTGTATGTTTACAGCAAAAAATAAAAAAAATAGATGAATACAAAAAACATATAATTAAAAGAGCAGTTTTAAAATCAAAACCTATAATACCAATGATAGGAAGATATGATAAACATTCAAAATATAATATAAAAAACGTGTCTAGATATTTAAAGGAGAAACAAGGAATATGTGCAATTCCGTATAACACATTATTTTTTGAAGCTTGTAATGAAGGAAAAGTAGCAGATTTTTTTATTAAATTTAGAAAGATAAATGATAAAGACAGAAATTCAGCTTTTATAGCAGAAGTGAATAATGCAGCAGAAAAAATAATTGCACGTTTAAGAGATGAACAAATGAAAATATAGGAGAGGAGTTCTAAAATGGTTCTAAGTATAATTGCTACAGTAGTAATTATTGTATTAGTAGGAATTGGAATTAAGTATTATATAGAAAAAAATAAAAATGCAGAAGAAGAAGAACTTGATATCAATGACCAAACATATACAATAACAAGTATGAAAGAATTTATAAAAAGAAGATTAGATGAAATTACAAAAATAAATCTTTATGATATAGGTCTTTCAGAGGAAGAGTTAAAAAGAAGAAAAGCAAAAAAATATGAATTAAAAAGAGCATTAAAAGGTTGTACATATGGAGATGTAAATGACAAAAAATATGTTAAAGAATTAATATATGACTTGCTAGTTAAAGAATATGGTGTAACAGAAGTAAATATATCAAAAGCAATACCATTTGATATACCATCGTTATTATCAGCACAAGACAAATTTGACATTTTGTTATATGCATATAAAAAGGATTTTGGATATGAAGCATTAACACAAATTATAAAAAAATATAATTTAGCTACATTAAAATATATTGCAGGAGAAGCAAAGCCTTGTTATGTAATAACTAAAGAAGAAATAAATGATATTTTTGATGAAGAAGCTTTAGTATTAACATTCCAAGACAAATTAAATGTAGTAGTACAAAGAATATACCAACATTACAAAGGTTATAGCAGTATAGACGAAATTAGAGATATGAATATAGATGGTGTTTCTGGTGGAGTATCAGGTCTTCCAGAAAGTTTCTTAAGCCAAGTAGCTCAAACAGATGGGGATTACCTAGAACAAATTACAGAGCACAAGGTACCAAGAGCTTGTGATAGTATCTGGATAATGTTCCAAGGTAAATCAATTCGTTTAGAATTTCTTTCTTTTGGAAAGGAAAGTGAGCTTAAAAGAGTATGTCAAAATATTTATAAATATAATAATCCAGGACAATTATCAGATACAAATGGATATAAAATAAATGAAATGAAGGATGGTTCACGTGTTGTTGTTGTACGTCCATCTATGTCAGAAACATGGGCATTTTTCGTAAGAAAATTCGACGTAAAAAGAGCAACATTAGAACAAATAATAACAGTACCAGGAAAAGAAAATGCAATAGATTTATTAAGATTTTTAGTAAAAGGAGCAAGAATTATATCTCTAACAGGTGAACAAGGATGCCGGAAAAACAACAATGCTTATGGCAATGATAGAAAGTATATACGAAACAATGAATCTTCGTATTACAGAAACTGCATTTGAGCTTCATTTAAGGAAAATATATCCAACAAGAAATATTTTATCAATGAGAGAAACTGAAACAATTTCTGGACAAGATTGTTTGGACGTTCAAAAGAAAACTGATGGTAGTGTTAATATAATTGGTGAGGTTGCAACAGACCCTGTTGCATCTTGGATGATACAAGCAGCTCAAGTTGCATCTAAATTTACATTATTTACTCACCATGCTAAGACATTCCCTAACTTAGTAACAGCTTTAAGAAACTCAATGCTTAGAACAGGTGTGTTTACAGATGAAAAAACAGCAGAAGAACAAGTAGTTCAAGTATTAAACTTTGACATACATTTAGTAAAAGACTTTAGAGGAAGAAGATATATAGAAAGAGTGACAGAGTGTATTCCTATTAGAAATAAAAATACATATACATATGATCATAGAAATGAAAAAACACTAGAAGGAAAATTAGATAAATTTATAGATAATGCAACAACATATTTTACAAAAATTACAGATAAAG
>JAZSCD010000057.1:0-3407 GCA_045602745.1 Clostridia bacterium
AATATAATTGAAAATAGATAAAATGGCATTAAAGCTTTATAAATCCATTTTAAGTCATATTTTAATAGTTTACCTAACATTTAAAACACCTCCTAAATATTTCATCAATTGATGCATTTTCTTTATTTCTTAATTCATCTGCTGGAGATGTCAATATAATTTTACCCTTGTCTATAAATATAACTTCATCTAAAATTCTTTCTATATCTGCAATTAAGTGTGTTGAAATTATTACACTTGCACCTTCATTAAAATTAGAAAGAATAGTATCTAATATATAATCTCTTGTTGCAGGATCAACTCCCCCTAAAGGCTCATCTAAAATATACAAATCTGCTTTTCTACTCATTACAAGTATTAATTGTACTTTTTCTTGCATACCTTTTGACATTTTAGATAACTTTTGTTCTTCATCTAAATCTAAATCTTTTAACAATTTTCTTGCAATATCTGCATTGAAATTATCGTAGAATTCTTCAAAATATTTTATAACTTGTTTTACCTTCATATCTTTATCTAAATATGTTCTCTCTGGTAAATAAGATATTACTTTTTTAGATTCAACACCTGGTTTTTCACCATTTACTAAAACTTCTCCACTTGTAGGAACTAATAAATCATTTATTAATTTTATTAGTGTAGTTTTACCGCTTCCATTTTTACCTAAAAGCCCTATAATTTTTCCTCTTGGAACTTTCAAATTTGCCTCTTTTAGTGCTTCTTTTTTATCATAGAATTTAGATAAGTTTTTACACTCTAATAATTCCATAAAATTCTCCTCTCCTAATATTTTGTCAATTACCGGGCGAGGGTGGATCCTCGCCCCTACATTCGGGCAGAGCAAGCCCTGCCTCTACATTATTGCATTGGGCGCAGTTCGGTATTCCTCAAAGGTATTCCTTACCGACAACGCCCCTACAAATTCTCTTGCAAGTATGTTATAGCCTCTTTTCCATTAATTCCTAATTTATTCATATCTTCGAAATATTTTTGAACTCTTTGATTTGCAAGTTCTTTTTTGACATTTTCAATTAATTCTTCATTTTCTGTAACAAATTTACCATTTGTTCTTTCTGTATATATAAGTTTTTGATTTTCTATTTCAGCTAATGCTTTTTGAACAGTATTAGGATTTACTTTTATTTGCATAGCAAATTCCCTTACAGAAGGAAGTTTTTCCCCTGCTTTAAATTTACCTGCGATTATATATTCTTTTAACTGCTCTACTAATTGAATATAAATAGGCCTATCATTGTCAAAAATAAAGTTCATTTCTTATTTCCTTTCTTATTGTATTACTTGCATAGTACAATGATACATTTTTTTGTTTTGTTTGTCAATATATTTTAAAAAAATAAAAGGGATAAATCGAAGTGAATTAAAAATATATTAATTATAATTCACTTCGTTCCCTTTTTTGTAGTGGTGCTATTCAAGATAGGTATCGCCCAGCTCAAATATTAAGTCTGTCTGAGGTTTTGTAAGATCATGAATCGCTTCTATTGCTAATTGACCATCCTTTCGCCTCTTATAAACTTTTGCAATTGTTTGATATGGATTTTGAATTTCTACAGCTTCATCTCCGTATCTTCCTGCACGTCCTTCAGTAAGCTTTACATCTTTTCCGAAGGTTTCTTTTATTCTTTCCCGGGTCTCATCCAAAAGCATTAAAATGTGCATACAATTTACCACCTTTCAAAATTTATGTTGCAAATCACTTTACGAACAAATTAATTTTAACATATATTAACATAATTTGCAAATTTAGCTATTATAGCGCTCTTTATTCTTATAAAAAATGGAGTAAAAACCCGATTTTCTCAATTTGTTTATACGATTCAGGACAGTCCCCTTGTGTCCCTTTGGGACAAAAGAGGGACAGTCCCTAGAATCGTTAATTTATTTACCCTAAAGCTACATCTAATATCATCATTATCATAAATCCTATTGCTACTCCTATTGTTCCAATATTTGAATGTTCTCCCGATTGTGATTCTGGTATTAATTCTTCTACTACCACGTATATCATAGCCCCTGCTGCAAATGCTAATAAATATGGTAATATTGGAACTATTATATTTGTAAGCAATATTGTAATTACTGCACTTATCGGCTCTACTATTCCAGATAAAACTCCATATCCAAATGATTTTAATTTTGATTCACCTTCGCTTTTTAGTGGCATTGAAATAATGGCTCCTTCTGGAAAGTTTTGTATTGCTATACCTATTGCAAGTACCAATGCTCCTGCCACTGTTATTCCACTATTTCCCATTAAGGCTCCTGCAAATAAAACACCAACTGCCATACCTTCTGGTATATTATGAAGTGTTACTGCTAAAACTAACATTGTTTTCTTTTTTAATTTAGATTTTACCCCTTCTGGCTTTTCGTCATTTAAATGCATATGTGGTATTAAACTATCTAATATTAAAAGGAATGTCATACCTAACAAAAATCCCACAGATGCAGGTATCCACCCAATCTTTCCCTGTTCTTCTGTCATTTCTATTGCAGGAATTAATAGTGACCAAACTGAGGCTGCTATCATTACTCCAGAAGCAAATCCCAAAAGTAATTTTTGTACCTTATTATTCATTTTATTCTTCATAAAAAATACCATTCCAGAACCTAAAACAGTTCCTATAAATGGAATCATTATTCCTAATGCTATATTCATTATATCACTCCTAATATTTAGTTATTATACGATTCAGGACAGTCCCAAAAAGTCTCAGACGAGCTGCTACTTTTTAGGGACAGTCCCTAGAATCGTTAATTTATTTTGCCTACATAATAGTTTTTCTTTCCTCTTTTTATTATTAAGTAAGTATTGTTTGTAAGGTAACTTTCATCTACTTTTGCTTCTAGGTCTTTTACTTTTTCTCCTTTTATTTCTATACTGCTATTTGAAATAAATTCTCTTGCTTCTCTTTTGCTTGATGCTGCTCCAACATTTACAACCATATCAACTATACTGATATTGCTTTCTACATTTTTCATGTCTTGTTCATCAAACAAGTCTGTAATATCTTGTTTTGTTAGATTAGCAAAATCATTGTTAAATAGACTTTGTGCTAATTTTTCTGCTCTTTCATATTCTTCTTTTCCGTGTAAAAATGTTATTATTTCACGTGCTAATGCTTTATGAGCTTCTCTTAATTCTGGATGTTCATTGTTTTTCTTTTCATATTCTTCAATTTCTTCTTTTGATAAAAATGTATATATTTTTAAGTAATTTATTACCATTGAATCTTCTACATTTACAAAGAATTGATATAATTTGTAACTTGACGTTTTTGTTTTATCAAGCCATAATGCATTTTCTTCACTTTTTCCGAATTTCTTTCCTTGTGAATCTGTTACTAATGGCATTGTAAATCCATATACTTCATCACCTGTTGCTC
>JAZSCD010000058.1:0-9279 GCA_045602745.1 Clostridia bacterium
TTGATAAGAGGTTCGAAAATATTGATAAGAGGTTCGAAAATATTGATAAGAGGTTCGAAAATATCGATAGTAGATTTGATAATATGGATAAAAGATTTGACAATATGGATAAAAGATTTGACAATGTTGAGAATACTTTACAAGAACATAGTAAGATATTAAATGAACACACCAGACAAATTAATAGTTTGCATGAATCTGTTGTTGTAATAGAAAATAAAGTTATGTCAGAGTTCCCCGCGTTATTAGAAGCTTTTGAACTTCATCAAGAAATGCATAAAGATTTAGACGAAAAAATAGCTTATTTAAGTGTAAAGACAGAAGAAAATTCAATTAGAATATCAGCTTTGGAAGACAAAATAAAATGTGTATAAAAATTACTTTCTTTAATATTATTTCTTAAAAAATCAAAATCAATAAAGAGGTTTAAATATGTAATTAGGGCGTAAATTACATATTTAAGCCTCTTTATTGTCTAATAGAAAATATTAAATTGTTTAATGGTTAGTAGTTAATAAAAATAGTAGAGAAAATGTAGGGGCGACTAGTAGTCGCCCGGAATTTATATAATATTACAAAATAAAGTGTTAATTTGGTAATTCTATTTTAGAATCTTTTTCTTTTTGCCTAAATAAAGTTATTTTATTTCCAATCACCTGTACAACAATGGAATCTGTTCTTTCGGCAATTTCAAATGATAAGTTTTTAGCTGAATCTGGAGCAGTTTCTAAAGTTGTAATTTTAATTAATTCTCTTGCTTCTAATGTATCATCTAATTGTTTTATTAAATTATCATTTATTCCATTTTTACCAATTTGAAAAATTGCATCTATTTTGTTTGCAAGTCCTCTTAAATAAGCTCTTTGTTTACTAGTCATAAAAATTTTCTCCTAACTGTTATAAAAAAATATTATTATATAAAATGTAATTTATATAACTGCATTTGGTAATTGGAATTTGACATTTGGATGTATATTGTAAGACTTTGTCAAACACAAAATACTAAATGCAATTAAGTTACAATTCATATTACAATATATTAGTATATTTTTTACCAAAAATCAAGATAGTTTCTTGAGAATAATTAACATATTTGATATACTTAAAAAGTAGGTGAAAAGATGGTAGCGGAAGTAATAATAAATACAATAGCAAAAGAATTAAATAGAACTTATGACTATATAATACCAGAATCTATTTTGAAAGAAATAAAAATAGGGTCTAGAGTTTTTGTGCCATTTGGAAGAAAAAAGCTAGAAGAGGGCTTTGTAATAGCAATAAAACAAGAGTCAGAGTTTGCAAATAAGGAAATAATAAAAATAGAAGATAATATATTAAATGAAGAAAATATAAAATTAGCACAGCTTATGTCAAAGAGATATTTTTGCAATATTTCTGATTGCATAAGATTGATGCTGCCTCCAGGAAACACTACAAAAAATATAGGTAATAGGGTTAAAGAAAAAACAGGAAACTTTGTATATTTAAAAAAAGATATAGATGAGATAGAAATTGAAATAGAAGAAAATATAATTAAATCTGAAAAACAAAAAAGAATACTAAGATTTTTGTTCGAAAATGAAGGAATTCATATATTAGATTTGCAAGTAATTACAGAAACCTCTAGAAGTATAATTAATACTTTAGAAAAAAATGGATATATAGAAATAATAGAAGAGAAAATAGAAAGAAATCCATTTTTCTATAAAGAAATAAAAAGGGACAAACCATTACAATTAACAGAAGAACAACAAAATGCATATAAAAAAATTAGTACAAGTAAATTTAAAGAATTTTTAATATATGGAGTAACAGGTTCGCGGGAAAACAGAAATATACTTGCAACTTATACAAAATGCATTAAAAAACAATAAAACTGCAATTTTGCTAGTTCCAGAAATATCTCTTACACCACAAATGGTAGATAGATTTTTAGCAAGATTTGGAGATTGTATAGCAGTACTTCATAGTAAATTGTCTGTAGGAGAAAGATATGACCAATGGCAAAATATAGAAGAAGGAAAAGCAAAAATAGTTATAGGTGCTAGGTCAGCAATATTTGCTCCGATAAAAAATTTAGGAATAATAATAATAGACGAAGAGCACGATAGCTCATACAAATCAGATATGTCTCCAAGGTTTAACGCAAAAGATATAGCAAAGTATCTTGCAAAACAAAATAATATACCAGTAGTTCTACGGAAGTGCTACGCCAGATATTAATTCATTTGCAAAAGCAAAGACGCGGAAAAATGGAATTAATAACACTTACAAAAAGAGCAAATAAATCTGCTATGCCAAATGTAGAAATAGTAGATTTAAGGAAAGAACTTGCAAATGGAAATAGATCTATGATTAGTGCAAAACTATATGAAGAAATAGAAAAAAATATACAAAACAAAAAGCAAACAATACTATTTTTAAACAGAAGAGGTTTTTCAAGTTTTGTAATGTGTAGAGATTGTGGATATACTTTAAAATGCAAAAGATGTAATATAAGTTTAACATATCACGAACATTCAAATAGTTTAAAATGCCATTATTGCGGATATGAAATAAAAAATATTAATATATGTCCAAGTTGTAAAAGCAAAAATATAAAATATTTTGGAACAGGAACCGAAAAATTAGAAACAGAAATACAAAAAATGTTTCCAAAAGCTAAAACAATTAGAATGGATATAGATACAGTAACTAAAAAGAATTCTCATGAAGATATATTAAATAAATTTAAAAATGAAAATATTGATATATTAATAGGAACTCAAATGGTTGTAAAAGGACATCATTTTCCAAATGTTACATTAGTTGGAGTAATTGCAGCAGATAATAGTTTAAATATAGAAGATTATAGAGCTAATGAAAGAACTTTTGCAATTCTTACTCAGGTTGCACGGAAGAGCAGGAAGAGAAGGACTAGAACGGAAAAGTAATTATACAAACATACAATCCAGAAAACTTTTGTATAGAGCATGCAAAAGAGCAAAATTATGATTTGTTTTATGAAACAGAGATAGCTTTAAGAAAACAATTGAAATATCCACCATTTTGCGATATAATAATGTTCGGAATAAGCTCAAAAAATAAAGAAGAAGTACGGAATAGCTTCGAAAAAATTACACAGCATATTACAAAAAAATATTAGTAAATACAAAATACCAATAGAATTATACAATCCAGTAGTAGCACCAATTAGTAAAATAAAAAATAAATACAGATGGAGAATAATTGCAAAGTGTAATTTAAATAATAATATAATAAATTTAGTAAACATTACGTTAGAAGAATATTATAAATTAAAAATAAAAAATGTAAGGGTAATAGCGGATGTAAATCCAAATAATATGAATTAATGTAGGGGCAGGTCTTGTGCCTGCCCGGAAAAATAAAAATATTGCAAATATTGTAGGGGCGAGGTTCCACCCTCGCCCATTAAAAAATAATTGCGGGTCGGGATGGAACCCGACCCCTACATAAAAAATGTGTAGAAAATGGAGGGCGTATTATGGCAATTAGAATTATTAGAGAAGAGGGCGATGAGATTTTAAAAAAGAAATCTAGAGAAGTAGAAAAAATTGACGAAAAAGTATTAGAATTAATACAAGATATGATAGAAACAATGCATAAATTAAATGGTGTAGGGCTTGCTGCTGTACAAGTAGGAATACTAAAAAGAATAGTAGTTATAGATTTATACGAAGAAGGCGTAGAGCCATATATTTTAATAAATCCAGAAATAATAAAAACAAAAGGAGAACAAACAGTAGAAGAAGGATGCTTAAGTTTTCCAAATAAATTTGCAAAAATAGTAAGACCAAAAGAAGTTACAGTAAGAGCCCTAAACGAAAAGGGAGAAAGAATAGAAATAAAAGGAAAAGACTTACTAGCACAAGCATTATGCCACGAAGTAGATCATTTAAATGGAGAAGTTTTTGTAGACAAAATAATTCCAGGAACATTAGAAACGGTAACACCAGAGAAAAATTAAAAAATTAACGATAAAATTAAATTTTAATTATATTATCGTAATACATAGAATAGAAATAATTACAAAAGGAGGAATTAAATTGAAAATAATATTTATGGGTACCCCAGATTTTGCAAGAGATTCTTTAGATGCTATATATAATGCAGGACACGAAATTTCAGCTGTTATAACAGTACCGGACAAGCCAAAAGGAAGAGGAATGAAACTTATTCCATGTGAAGTAAAAGAATATGCAACCGAAAAAGGATTTCCAATATATCAACCAGAAAAATTAAGAGATAATCAAGAAATAGTAGATTTAATAACAAAAATAAATCCAGATATATTATGTGTTGTAGCATATGGAAAAATTATTCCAAGTAATATATTAGAAATTCCAAAATACGGAGCAATAAATGTACATCCATCATTACTTCCAAAATACAGAGGTTCTGCGCCGATACAATGGGCAATTTTAAACGGAGATGAAAAAACAGGCGTTACAATAATGTATCTAAACGAAGAAATGGATGCAGGAGATATAATTCTGCAAAAAGAAGTAGAAATAGATAAAAATGAAACATCAGGAGAACTATGGGATAGATTATCTAAAATAGGAGCAGATTTATTAGTTCAAAGTTTAGAACAAATAGAAAATGGAACAGCAACAAGAACTAAGCAAGGAAATAACTTTACAATTGCTCCAATGCTAAATAAAGAAATTGCAAAAATTGATTGGGAAAATAAAACAGCAAAAGAAATTAAAAACTTAGTAAGAGGATTAAACCCAATAATGGGAGCATATACTATGTTAAATGAAAAAAAAATAAAATTCTGGAAAGTAGATGCAATATCTAAAGAAGAACTTGTAGAAAAATATCCAGAATTTAAAGAATACGAATATAAACTTTCTGAAATAGATGCAGGAACAATTTTATATATAGATAAAAAACAGGGTATATATGTAATGGCAAATGAAGATATACTTTTAATATTAGAAATACAAGGCGAAAATGCAAAAAGAATGACAACACCAGAATTTTTAAGAGGAAATAAAATTGAAGTAATTGATAAATTTGAATAAAATAATTTTATATAAAATAATTTTTACTAATCTTGAAGAAAGTTTCTTAAAATAGTAAATATTATTAGTTGAAAAAAGAAAATTAATGTGGTATAAATTAAGTGTAGAAAAAAGTGTAATAAGGAGGATTTCCTATGAGAAAAAAAGTTATTGCAGGAAATTGGAAAATGAACAAACTACCAAATGAGGCTATGGAATTTATTTCAGAATTAGCACCACTTGTAAAAGATACAGAAAACGAAGTAGTAATATGTGTTCCATATACAGATTTATTTTATGCATTAATGCATGCTCAAGATACAAAAATTAAAATAGGGGCACAAAATATGAATGCAGAAGAAAAAGGTGCTTATACTGGGGAAATATCAGGAGAAATGTTAAAAGCAATAGGAGTAGAATATGTAATAATAGGACACTCAGAAAGAAGAGCATATTATAATGAAACAGATGAAAGTGTTAATAAAAAGCTAAAAAAAGCATTATTATTAGAATTAAAACCAATAGTATGTGTTGGAGAAAGTTTAGAACAAAGAGAAAATGGAACTGCAAAAGAAGTAGTAACAGCACAAACAAGACTAGCACTAGAAGAGGTATCAAATGAAGAGGTAATAAAAACAATAATTGCATATGAACCAATTTGGGCAATTGGAACAGGAAAAACAGCTACAAAAGAAGATGCAAATGAAACAATAAAATGGATTAGAGAAGAAATTGAAAATATATATGGAAAAGATATAGCTGATAGTGTTGTAATCCAATACGGTGGAAGTGTAAAATCATCAAATGCAAAAGAATTATTTGAAATGTCAGATATAGATGGAGGACTAGTAGGAGGAGCAAGTCTAGATGCACAAGAATTTGCAAAAATAGTAAACTATAAATAAATTTTAAGAAAAATCATTGCAAACGATGTAGGGAGCGGCGACCCTGTCGCCACGCAAAATCATTTATAACGGGCAGACAGAGTCGTATGCCCCTACGAAATAAAATACAAACAACGAAAACGAGGAAAGATATAATTATGGATAAAAAATTAACAATGCTTATGATATTAGACGGATTTGGAGTAAACGAAAATGAAGAAGGAAATGCAGTAAAAATTGCAAATACACCTAATTTAGATAAAATAATGAAACAAAATCCTACAACAATTATAAAAACAAGTGGATTAGATGTTGGATTACCTGAACGGACAAATGGGAAATTCTGAAGTAGGACATACTAATATAGGTGCAGGAAGAATTGTATATCAAGAATTAACAAGAATAACAAAATCAATTGAGGATGGAGATTTCTTTAGTATTCCAGAATTAGTAGGAGCAATAGAAAATTGTAAGAAGAACAATTCTAAATTACATATAATGGGATTATTATCAGATGGAGGAGTTCATAGTCATATTAGACATCTATATGCAATTTTAGAACTTGCAAAAAGAAAAGATTTTGAAGACGTATATGTACATTGTTTCTTAGACGGAAGAGATACACCTCCAGCATCTGCAGAAAGCTTTATTGTAGATTTAGAAAATAAAATGGAAGAAAAAGGTGTAGGAAAAATTGCAAGCATAATAGGTAGATTCTATGCAATGGATAGAGACAAACGCTGGGAAAGAGTAGTAAGAGCATATGATGCAATTGTAAAAGGAGAAGGTATTAAAGCAAATTCTGCAGTAGCAGCAATAGAGGAATCATATCAAAAAGAAGTATTTGATGAATTTGTTGAACCAACATTAATTTGTAATAATGGCGAAGCAATAGCAACAATCTCAGAAAATGACTCAGTAATATTTTTTAACTATAGACCAGATAGAGCAAGAGAAATAACAAGAAGTTTAGTAGATAAAGAATTTGATGGATTTGAAAGAGAATATTTTCCTTTATACTATGTATGTTTTACAAACTATGATGAAACAATTGAAAATGTTGAAATAGCATTTAAAAAAGCAGAAATAACAAATACATTTGGAGAAATATTAGGTAAAAAAGGATTAACACAACTTCGAATTGCAGAAACAGAAAAATATGCACACGTTACATTCTTCTTTAATGGAGGAGAAGAAAAACAATATCCAGGAGAAGATAGAATTTTAATTCCATCTCCAAAAGTAGAAACATATGATATGCAACCAGAAATGAGTGCATATGAAGTAACAGAAAAAGTATTAGAAGCAATTAATTCTAAAAAATATGATTCAATAATATTAAACTATGCAAATCCAGATATGGTAGGACATACAGGGAATCTAGATGCAGCAGTAAAAGCATTAGAAGTAATAGATGAATGTGTTGGAAAAGTAGTAGAAGCAGTAGAAAACAATAATGGAGTTCTATTAATTACAGCAGACCATGGCAATTCAGAACAAATGATAGACTATACTACAGGAGAACCACACACAGCACATACAACAAATGTAGTTCCTTTAGTGTTAGTAGGAAAAGATGTAAAACTAAAAGAAGGAAGACTAGCTGATTTAATACCAACAATGTTAGAAATAATGGGAATAGAAAAACCACAAGAAATGACGGGGGAAAGCTTAATAGATATGTAGGGGTCGATGCCCACATCGACCCGAAGAAAAACATTGAACAAAAAATGTTGCAAACGTTGTAGGGGCGATTTTAATCGCCCGCTCTTCGAAGAAATTGCTATGAAAGATAGTGAATAATGAAGAGTGAATAGTGAATAATACAAAATTCGTGCTACGAATTTTGAGGGCGCTAAATTTAAAATATGGAGGAATTAAATATGGAAAATTTAGCAAGAAAAAGAAAAAAACATAATTATGAAGATTTAGAAAAAATAAGAAGAAAAACTAACGAAAGATACGAATTGGTAAATGGCGATTTACATTTAATGAGTAGCCCAAGAGGAATACACCAATTGTTAGTAGGAGAAATATTTGGACAACTAAGGGAATTCTTTAAAGATAAAAAATGTATGCCATTTGTTGCACCATTAGATGTTGTATTTGCAAAAGGTAATGATAAAAGTAAATGGAATACAGTAGTACAACCAGATATATTTGTTGTGTGCGATTTAGACAAATATGATAAAAACTATGTAAAAGGATCTCCGGATTTTATTATAGAAATAGCATCACCTACAAACTTAGTTCACGATAGATTTACAAAATACTCAATATATCAAAGAAACAAGGTAAAAGAATATTGGATAATAGAACCAAACGACAAAAAGATATTTACATTTTTATATAGTGAAGAAGCAGAAATATATAGTGAAGGAAAAGAATATGAAATTACCGATGAGATTCCGGTTACAACTTTTAAAGGATTAAAAATATCATTAGCAGATTTTTATAAAAAGAATCAAGAATGGGTAATAAAAGAAGAACAAGAAGAATATGAAAATAAATAGAATATTATATACTTAAATTATTTGAAAAGACGTAAGGGCGACTAGTAGTCACCCGCTCTTCGAAGAAATTTCTGTATACAAAAAACGATATTAAATTTTTAAAAATATATGAAGCAAATCATACGAAACACAAATCATAGTGAATAATGAAGAATTAATAGTGAAAAGTGAATAGTACAAATTTGCTTCGCAAATTTGGAAAGGAGAATAAGCATGATTTATTCAAAAGAAGTAGAAGAAATGTGTCCAGTTGCAAAAGGAGTGGACCATGGACCAGCACCAATACCAGAAGAAGGTAAATGGGTAAAATCAAAAGAAATTAAAGATATTTCAGGATTAACACACGGAATAGGATGGTGTGCACCTCAACAAGGAGCATGTAAATTAACATTAAATGTAAAAGAAGGTATAATTCAAGAAGCATTAGTAGAAACAATAGGATGTAGTGGTATGACACATTCAGCAGCAATGGCAGGGGAAATACTAGTTGGAAAAACAATATTAGAAGCATTAAATACAGACTTAGTATGTGATGCTATAAACACAGCAATGAGAGAATTATTCTTACAAATAGTATATGGAAGAACACAATCAGCATTTTCAGAAGGAGGACTTCCAGTAGGAGCAGGATTAGAAGACCTTGGAAAAGGAACAAGAAGCCAAGTAGGAACAATTTATTCTACATTATCAAAAGGGCCAAGATACTTGGAGCTTGCTGAAGGATACATAACAGAAATAGGATTAGACAAAGATAATGAAATTATAGGATACAAATACGTAAACTTAGGAAAAATGATGGAAAACATCAAAAAAGGATTAGAACCTTTAGAAGCAATAGAAAAAGCAAGTGGT
>JAZSCD010000059.1:0-6599 GCA_045602745.1 Clostridia bacterium
ACAAGACAATATTTTAATAGATGCATATAAAGGCAATTTAAATATGGAATATGCATATTAGATAAAGGAGAGATAAATATGATAATATTTGCAATTGTATTAGGATGCATAGCAGGTGCATTAATAGGAATGAATGTTCCAAATATTTCATACACATATTCTGGATATTTAGCAATAGCAATAGTAGCAGCTTTAGATTCAGTGTTTGGTGGAATAACTTCTGTACTTAAAGGAAATTTTGATTTTAAAGTATTTATATCAGGATTTTTTGGGAATGCAATTTTATCAATACTTTTAACATGGCTTGGAGTTAAATTAAATGTAGATATTTATTTAGCTGCAATAGTAGTGTTTGTAGGAAGAATGTTTACAAATTTAGCAATAATTCGTAGATATTATATAGATAAATGGAGTAAAAAAACAGAAAAAGAGGAAACTAAAAAATGAGAATGAGAAGAAAACCATGGGTAAGAGAAGAACTTGCAGAGAGTGAATTCTTTATTGATAATCCAATAGAACTGATAGGAAAATGGCATAAGAAATTTAAAAGAACGAACCAACCTATGCACTTAGAGCTTGGATGTGGAAAAGGAAGCTTTATAGCGAAACTGGCAGTTCAAAATCCTAAAATAAATTATTTAGCAATAGATATAAAAAGTGAAGTATTAGGACTTGCAAAAAGAAACGTAGAAAAACAATATTTAGAAGCTAAAAGAGACATAGATAATGTTCTTTTAACAGCGTATGAAATATTAATAATAGAGAATATATTAAATAAAAAGGATACAGTTGAAAGAATATATATTAATTTTTGTAATCCTTGGCCAAAACCAAGACATAATAAAAAAAGGCTTACATATACAAGGCAATTAGAAAATTATAAAATATTCTTAAAAAAAGGCGGAGAAATATATTTTAAAACAGATGATGATAATTTATTTAATGCAAGTATAAAATATTTTGAAGAAACAGGATTTGAAATAATTTCTAAAACATATGATTTGCATGCAGAGCCTATATGGGAAAACAATATTGAAACAGAACATGAGAAAATGTTTGAAGAACAAGGAGTTACCACTAAAGCCTTAATAGCAAAATTATTATGATTATATCCTATAAAAAATAATCGCTAAAAAGGTATTTACAAAATTTCCAAATATGGTATAATAAAAATAAGAAATGAGAAACCACAAACGTGGTTTGCCAATCTAATATGTAAAAAACACATCGAACCGGCAAGTTACAGATGTGTTTTTTTTGTTGGTTATTTTTGCTTACTTAATATTATGCAAATTGCAACAATTAAGGTAAGCGATATGATAGTTAAACCAATTAATGAATAAAACAATATGTATATAATAGCAATTAGAGTATTTTCTACCATAAGCCTCACCTCCTTTAAGGAGGCAAACCACATCTGCTTGTTCTCATTTCAAAAGGTATTATACAAAAACTGGAAACAGAAGTCAATGGAATTTGCCAAAAAAACAACATGTTTTTTTAAAAAACTCATTGCAAAAAATGTCGTTATGTAATATAATAATGTTGTAATGTGGATATCCGCAAGAGAAAAACCGAAGGGAGCAAAAAAATGGAAAAAAGTTTTAGCGAAAGTTACAAAGCTGCAGGAGTAGATGTTACAGCAGGATATAAAGGTGTACAACTAATGAAAAAAGCAGTACAATCAACATACACAAATGCAGTTATATCAGATATAGGTGGATTTGGTGGACTTTATGCGCCACAAATTAAGGGTATGGAAGAACCGATTTTAGTTTCAGGAACAGATGGAGTAGGAACAAAACTAAAATTGGCTTTTTTAATGGACAAGCATGACACTATAGGAGAAGATTGTGTAGCAATGTGTGCAAATGATGTAATTTGTACAGGAGCAAGCCCAATGTTTTTCTTAGACTATATGGCTCTAGGAAAAAACATACCAGAAAAAGTAGCAACAATAGTTACAGGTGTAGCAGAAGGATGTAAAAAAGCAAATTGTAGTTTAGTTGGTGGAGAAACAGCAGAAATGCCAGGATTCTATCCAGAAGATGAATATGATTTGGCAGGATTCTGTGTTGGAGTTGTAGATAAAAAGAAAATAATAGATAGCAAAACAATAGAAGTTGGAGACAAAGTAATAGGGCTAGCATCATCAGGAGTTCATTCAAATGGATTCTCATTAGTTAGAAAAGTATTTGATGTGAACGAAGAGAACTTAAAAGAGTATGTAGAAGAATTAGGAAAAACAGTTGGAGAAGCATTACTTGAACCAACAAGAATATATGTAAAACCAATACTAAAATTAATAGAAGAAGTTAAAGTAAAAGGAATATCTCATATAACAGGTGGAGGATTCTATGAGAATTTACCAAGAATGTTAAGAGATGGAGTATCACTAAAAATAGATAAAAACTCTTATGAAGTTCCAGCATTATTTAAATTAATAGCATCAAGAGGAAACATTCCAGAAAGAGATATGTACAATACATTTAACATGGGAATTGGTATGGCAGTAATAGTTCCAGAAAACGAAGTAGAAAAAGCACTAAATCTATTGAAAGAAGCAGGAGAAGAAGCATATTTAATAGGAGAGGTAGTAGAAGGAAATAAAGAAGTAATAATGTAAACGATTCTAGGGACTGTCCCTCTTTTGTCCAAAAGGGACAAAAGGGGACTGTCCTGAATCGTAAATGTGATTGATTTCAGGATAATATGGGGTTGTATCCTAGAAAAGTTGTATAATAAATAAAGATAGGAGAATGTAACATGGTAAAACGTATCTACGTACAAAAAAAATCAGGCTTCGATGTTGAAGCAAAAGGCCTATTAGGAGATTTAAAAGAAAATCTTTTAATAGATAATTTAGAAGATATAATAATGCTAAACAGATATGATGTTGAAGGAATAACAGATGAAGTTTTTGCGAAAGCAAAAAATACAGTATTTTCAGAACCTCAAGTAGATTTATGTTTTGAAGAAGATTATCCTTTTGAAAAAGAAGATAAAGTATTTGGAGTAGAATATTTGCCAGGGCAATTTGATCAAAGAGCAAATTCTTTATCTGAATGTTTGCAAATTTTAACAGAAGGTGCAAGACCAATATCTAAAAGTGCAAAAATATATGTTTTAAAAGGAAATTTAACTGCTGATGATGTAGAAAAAATAAAATCATATATTATAAATCCAGTAGATTCTAGAGAATGTTCTTTAGATAAATTAGAAAGCTTAGATGAAAAACAAGCTGAACCAGCAGATGTTGCAATAGTTGAAGGATTTATAAATATGACAGATGAAGACTCTAAAGAATTCTACGAAAAATATGGATTTGCAATGGATTTAGAGGATTTAAAATTCTGCCAAAAATATTTTAGAGATGTAGAAAAAAGAGATCCTTCTATGACAGAAATGAAAATGATAGATACATATTGGTCAGACCATTGTAGACATACAACATTCTTAACAAAACTTGAAAAAGTAGAAATAAACTGGGATTTAGCAAACAAAATTTATGAAGACTATAAAAAATCAAGAGAATATGTATATGATGGGAAA
The DNA here is from genome assembly GCA_045602745.1 of Clostridia bacterium. Lineage (GTDB taxonomy): Bacteria > Bacillota > Clostridia > TANB77 > CAG-508 > CAG-452. The sequence continues at coordinate 3,553 of JAZSCD010000059.1, forward strand.
ATTGCAAAAGATATATGCTTAATGGATGTTGCTACAATTGCAGTAAAAGAATTAAAGAAAAAAGGAATGCTAAAAGATTTAGATGAATCAGAAGAAATAAATGCATGTAGTATTAAAGCAGAAATTTTAGTTGATGGAAAACCAGAAGAATATTTGGTAATGTTTAAAAATGAAACACATAACCATCCTACAGAAATTGAGCCATTTGGTGGAGCTGCAACATGTTTAGGTGGAGCAATTCGTGATCCACTATCTGGAAGAGTATATGTATATCAAGCAATGCGTGTTACAGGATGTGGGGACCCAAGAACTTCTGTAAAAGACACAATGCCAAATAAGCTGCCACAAAGAAAATTAACAAATGAAGCAGCAAGAGGATATAGCTCATATGGAAATCAAATAGGACTTGCAACTGGACAAGTAGCAGAAATATATCATAACGGATATACAGCAAAAAGAATGGAAATAGGTGCATTAGTAGGTGCTGCACCAAAAGAAAATGTTGTAAGAGAAAGACCAGCACCTGGTGATGTAGTAGTATTATTAGGTGGAAGAACAGGTAGAGACGGTTGCGGAGGAGCAACAGGTTCATCAAAAGCACATAATAGTTCATCTTTAACAAGCTGTGGTGCAGAAGTACAAAAAGGAAATGCGCCAGAAGAAAGAAAAATACAAAGATTATTTAGAAATCCAGAAGTTACAAAATTAATAAAAAGATGTAATGATTTCGGTGCAGGCGGTGTGTCTGTAGCAATTGGAGAACTTGCGGATGGATTAGAAATTAACCTAGATAAAGTTCCTAAAAAATATGATGGATTAGACGGAACAGAACTTGCTATTTCTGAATCACAAGAAAGAATGGCAGTTGTAATAGAAGAAAAAGACGTAGAAAAATTCCAAAAACTTGCATCTTCTGAAAATTTAGAAACAACAGTTGTTGCAACAGTTACCGAAGAACCAAGAATGAAAATGTACTGGAGAGGTAAATTAATAGTAGATTTATCAAGAGAGTTCTTAAATACAAATGGAACAGTAAAATCAGCAAATGCAAAAATAGAAAAACCACAAGGATTAGAAGAATATTTTGAAGGAGCAAAAAAAGGAAATTGCTATAAAACAACTGGAAATGATTGTGCTAAAGCAGAAAGATGGAAAAAAGTAATTTCAGACTTAAATTGTTGTTCACAAAAAGGATTAATTGAAAGATTCGATAGCACAATAGGTGCAGGAACAGTATTTATGCCATTTGGCGGTAAATATCAATTAACACCATCAGAAGCAATGTGTGCAAGAATTCCAACACTAAAAGGGTACACAAATTCTGGAACAGTAATGAGCTTTGGATATGATCCATATTTATCACAAATAAGCCCATTACATGGAGCAGTATATGCAGTAATAGATTCACTTACAAAATATGTTGCTTGTGGCGGAGATTATAAAAAAGCTTGGTTTACATTCCAAGAGTACTTTGAAAAATTAAGAGAAGAATCTATAAGATGGGGTAAACCTTTAGCAGCACTTTTAGGAGCATATTTAGTACAAGAAAAATTAGGACTTGCTTCAATTGGTGGAAAAGATTCAATGTCAGGTTCATATAACGAATTAGATGTACCACCAACTTTAACATCATTCTGCATCCGGTGTTGTAGATACAAACAAAGTAGTATCAAATGAATTCAAAAAAGCAGGTTCAAAAGTATATATTTTAAAAACAAAAATAACAGAAGACTTTTTACCAGATTTTGAAGATTTAAAAGAAAACTATGAGTTAATATTTAAATTAATAAATGATGGAAAAGCAATATCTGTAGCATCTGTAAGACAATTTGGATTGCCAGATACTTTAAGCAAAATGTGTTTTGGTAACAAAATAGGATTTGAGTTTAAAGAAGATAAATGCTTATTTAAACCACGCTTCGCATCATTTATAATAGAAGCAGCAGAAGAATTAAATGTAGATAAATTAGAATGTTTAGGAAATACAATTCCTGAAAAAGAAATAATAATATCAGAAAACGAAAAACTAGATTTAGAAGAATTAATTAAAATTTGGCAAGAACCACTAGAAAAAGTATTCCCAACTAAAGCGGAATCAAAACTTACTAAAATAGAGAACGTATTATACACCGGTGTAGGGGCGGCTAGTAGCCGTCCGCAAGAAGGACAAAATATAACTAATTCAAAAATCAGAATAGCAAAACCAAAAGTATTTATACCAGTATTCCCAGGAACAAACTGCGAATATGACTTAGCAAAAGCATTTATAGATGCAGGTGGAGATCCTAGAATAGAAGTATTTAAAAACTTAAAAGAAAATGATATAGAAGATTCTATTAAAATAATGGAAGAAGCTATAAATGAATCACAAATTATAATGCTTCCAGGTGGATTTAGTGCAGGAGATGAGCCAGATGGTTCTGGTAAATTTATAGCAACAGTATTTAGAAATCCAAGATTAAAAGAAGCTATTCATAAACACTTAAATGAACAAGATGGCTTAATGCTAGGTATATGTAATGGATTCCAAGCATTAATAAAATTAGGATTAGTTCCATATGGTGAAATACTAGAAATGAATTCAGATATGCCAACACTTACATACAATGATATAGCAAGACACCAATCAAAACTTGTTACAACAAAAGTAGTATCAAAACTATCACCATGGTTTAACAAAATAGAACTTGGAGAAGAATTTGTAATTCCAATTTCACATGGTGAAGGTAAATTTGTAGCAAACGAAGAAGTTATGAAAGAATTGATAGCAAACGGACAAATAGCTACACAATACGTAGACATGAACGGAAACGCTACATACGATATAGAATATAATCCAAATGGATCAGTATATGCAGTAGAAGGAATAACAAGCAAAGATGGAAGAATACTTGGAAAAATGGGACACTCAGAAAGAGCATATAGAGGAAACATATTAAACGTACCAGGAAACATGGACCAAAAACTATTCGAATCAGGAATAGAGTATTTTAAATAAAAGTGAAACGAAAGGGGACAGACCCCTTTCGTTTCACTTATTTAACTAC
>JAZSCD010000060.1:0-7887 GCA_045602745.1 Clostridia bacterium
CCTTCAACACAACATTTGATAACATTTTCTTTTAATTGTTCTTGTTTATTCATTAAATATCTCATCTCCTTATGTTTCCCAGAGGGTATCATTTTCATGAGATATTTTCATAGGGTAATATTATCACAGATTAATTACACAAATAAGCAAAATGTGTTGAAGAAAAACAGAATTTAAGATATAATTAAATTGATGTGTTATAACTATACAAAGGAGAAAAAATTATGAAAGAAAAATATGGAGTTGCAATAGCAGAAGTTTTAGATATATTAGAGCATACAGAAGAAAAAAGTGTAAATAAAATATCAAAATCATTTATGAAATTTTTGAAAGAAAATGCAGATGATAATTATAAAGTTGATATTGATTATTCAAAGCCATTATCAGAATCAAACTTAAATGAAAATACTTTATCAATAATTGCTATGATTTCATATAGTTATTGGTGCAATGAAGAAGAAAAAAAAGAAATGGTACAAAAATTAAAAGAAAATGATATTATATATGAACAAGAGATTAGAGAAAAATATCATACAGATAATTTATTTAAAAAAAATAAAAAAGAAGAAAAAGTTGAGGAACAACAAATAACAAAAGCACTTGTAGAAATAAAAAAAGAAAATTTTTTAATAAAAATAATAAATAGGATAAAAAAACTTTTCAAAAGAAGTGAATAAAGAAAGGGGGAGAAGGTATGGCTAATGAAGATAAATTACAATGGAGAGATTCTGAAGAAGAATATGGAAGATGGGCAAATAAATCAGGAGTAGGAACAATTGAGGATGCAAGAAAATATTTACAAGTAATGCAAGAAAATGGGTGGAAAGGAGATGGCTTTAGATTTTATTATGCACTACAAACATTAGATAGAAATGGTATTGCATTAGATGCTGAAAATGGTATAGGAAAAGAATTTGGAGATGAGGACAGGGAGATGATTTTAAATGCAATGGTAAGAAATCAAATGTCAGTAGGTCATTTTCCTAAATTACTAGAAAAGGTATTAGAAAATGCCAATAATAAGGAAGAAATAATTAGTAGTATTTTACAAAGATATCAAGTAGATATAGAGAATAAAACAACTCGACACGGAAATGGAGACATTGTGGTAAGATATGATTTGGCAGGAATTAATAAAAATGGACCGACATATGAGGCAATAGTATATTTAGTAAGCCAGTTACCAGAAGAAAAAAGAAAGTCTATTTTGGAAGGATTCTCCGAAAAAGATTTAGATGAATTGGGCGAAAAAGGATTAATGGAGTTTATGCAAGAAGAGTATAGCTATATGCCAAATGGAGAATTAACAGCTGATGATTTAAAAGCGGAAGCGTTAAAGAAAGCAAGGTTTACTACTTTGAAACAACTGCAAGACGATATTAGACAAGCAAAAGAAAATGTGACAACTAAAGAAGAGCAAAGAAAAGCTGCAGAACAAGCAAGAAAAGATGAAATTGACAAAATGGGAAAATATTATGGCTCAGTTCCAGGAGGAGAAGCAAGATAAATAATATTATAGAGGTTAAAAAGGACGATTTAATCGTCCTTTTACAATTATTGCAAAAAAAATAATAATAGTGTATAATAACTAAGTATGCACTTATAGCTCAGTAGGATAGAGCGCTCCCCTCCTAAGGGAGAGGCCGCTGGTTCGAATCCAGCTAAGTGCGCCATAATTACAAATGAATATAATATGGGAGATACTAAGGAAAATGAGAGGAAAAATAGCTAATTTTCTAAAAAAAGAAATAGTGTTAGTGATTGCAATTGTGTGTGCAATTATTACGTGTATTTTTGTACCCATAGATAAAGAATACCTAAATTATTTTGATTATAATACATTAATATGCTTATTTTGCATATTAGCAGTTGTTGTTGGTTTAAAAAGTACGAATGTTTTTGAAGCAATTTCAAGAAAAATTATAAGTAAGTTTCATAATAGAAGAACTGTTATATATGCATTGATTTTTGGGACATTTTTTTTTGATATGATTGTTGCAAATGACATGTCATTAATAACTTTTTTGCCATTAACTTATATAATTTTGCACCAAACAAATAATGATAAATACTTGGCATTTACTTTTATTATGCAGACAATAGCTGCAAATATGGGTGGAATGATTACACCATATGGAAATCCTCAAAATTTATATTTGTATTCTTATTATAATATAGGTACAACAGAATTTTTTGGTATATTATTAGTTCAATCCATTACTATAGCTGTATTATTATATATAGTTTGTGCATTTATAAAACCTGAACCATTAAAATTAAAAGATGAATCTAAAGTTAAGATAGATAAAAAGAAATTATATATATATGTAACTTTGTTTTATGTAGTTATTTTAACTATATTTAGAATAATACCAAATCTAATAACTTTGGCAATAGTAACAATAACAGTTCTGTTAACAGATATAAAAAGCTTAAAAAAAGTAGATTATGCATTATTAGGAACATTTTGTGCATTTTTTATATTTTCTGGTAATATAGCTAGAATAGAACAAATAAAAGAATTTATATATAATATAGTAACAAAAAATACGCTATTAGCTGGAGTTATTTCGTGCCAATTTATTAGTAATGTACCAACAGCTATATTTTTATCAAAATTTACAACTAATTATAAAGATTTATTAATATCTGTAAATATTGGTTCTTTAGGGATATTAATATCTTCATTAGCAAGCTTGATAACTCTTAAAGAATTTTTAAAACATCAACCGAAAAAATTCTGGAAATATATTTTTACGTTTACTATTTTTAATAGTAGTTTTTTAATTATATTATTGTTAATAACATCAGTTATAAGGTAAAGATGGAGAAGATAAATGAAAAACAAAGAATTATTTATGAAAGAAGCTTTGAAAGAGGCTAAAAAAGCATATAAAAAAGAAGAAATACCTGTTGGAGCAGTTATTGTAAAGGATAACAAAATAATTGCAAGAGGTCATAATTTAAAAGAAACAAAAAATAGTAGTATTTCTCATGCAGAGATACTTGCAATTCAAAAGGCGAATAAAAAATTAAATGCATGGAGATTAGAAGATTGCGAAATGTATATAACTTTAGAACCATGTATGATGTGTATGGGAGCAATTGTTAATTCTAGAATAAAAAAAATATATATAGGAACATTAGATTCAAAGACAGGTTCTTGCAAATCTGTTATTAATATGGAAAATTATAAATTTAATCATATTGTAGAAGTAGAAACAGGAATATTAAAAGAAGAGTGCGAATATATTTTAAAAGATTTTTTTAAAAATTTAAGAGCAAAGAAACGGAGGAAAAAATGAAACGAAGTAGTTTCAATAAAAAAAGAATTATACATATATATGTGATAATATTTATATTGGTAATTATAGCATTAATTACAGCAGCACTTATGTTTAAATATCATATAGAAGGAGAACAAAATTTACCTTTTAAATTAAAAAAGATTAATGTAATAAGTACAGCAGAATCTGACCTTACTCAAGATGCAGAAGGAGCATGGCATGCAGGCATATTACAAAAAAATGATATTTATTTTGTAATTGAAAAAAATAGTAATTATAAGGAAGAAGAAGCTATTAAAAGAATTAGTTTTGAAAATTTCCAAGTAGCAAAATCAAATGAAGAAATGACAGTTAGCTTTTATAAACCAACAACATCTGTAAGCACATATAAGTATTCAGATGAATACAAAATACAAAATTCATTAGAATTACAAGGTGGAATGTCTACTAATACGGAAACGCTTCAAATTAATAATCAAGGTGGAACAATAGGAATTAGTGTTATAGCAGAAAATATTGGAGAATATATTTTTAAGGAAAATGAAAAGTTACCTAGTGATGGAAGATTGCTTGCTAAAGCTGGAGTAGAAAATGAAAATATAAATTTTATAATTTCTTTTGATTTAATAATAGAAACAGAATCTAATCACAGATTTAAGTCAAATATAATCTTTGATTTGCCTACAGGAAATATATTAGAAGATGGTGTGGGGACATTAGAAGATACAGAAATGAAGAATGTTGTATTTAAGAGGTTTTGAAAATTAAAACTCTTCAAGAGTGCTCTTGAAGAGTTTTGGCATTATACATAGATTTGAAAAGCTTTTATGCAGTTACAATATGCAGGTTCTTGTTCTACATGTTTACAATCGTAACCTTCATCGCGTAAATGTTTTTCAATTGCTTCAAAAACAGAAAGAGTTTCTTCATGCTCGATGTAAAAATTTGACATGCAAATTTGGCTAAAATTTCTGGTCTTTCGATAGCGTACAAAAACGTAAATTCTTGGATAAATAAGGGACTCAGGTTTAATAATAGCAAAATGAATTACATCAATATCAGAAAATTTAAAATCATGAAGTTTCTTTATTGATGACCGTAAAATAGTTTCTGCATATCCTTCAATAGTTTGTAAACGCTTTACTTCTTCTAATGCCTGCTTGAAATGGAAGTTCATTTCAAAATCTCCTCTCTAAATTTTTTTTGAGAAATATTTGTAAAAGATGGGAAAATCCACTTTTTACGAATAATATTATACCACGAAATTATGTCGATTGCAAATCAATATTTATTAGAAGCTCTAGATGTTATTACTAATATCAAAATAAATTAATTTATTATTAAAATAATCTTGAATATATTAAAATAAAATTATATAATAAATTAGTAAAGAGAAGTAAGTTAACTTTTGTATGGAGAGTAACTCAATAGAAACCTATGAACCTCGTCAGGTCCGGAAGGAAGCAGCGATAAATAGTTTATTTTTATGTGAGGTGCTTTCCATAGAGAAGTTAACTTAAAATTTAAGGGGGAAAAATGTCTTATACAGCATTATATAGAAAATTTAGACCACTAGATTTTAACGAGATGGTGGGACAAGAACATATTACAAAAACAATAAAAAGACAGATTGTAGCAGGAAGAGTAGGACATGCATATCTTTTTAATGGAGGTAGAGGTACAGGTAAAACATCTGCTGCAAAAATTTTGGCAAGAGCAGTTAATTGTTTAAGTCCAAAAGATGGAGAACCTTGTAATGAATGCGAAATATGCAAAGCAATACTTTCTGGTTCACTTACAGATGTTGTGGAAATGGACGCTGCTTCTAATAATAGTGTAGAAGATATAAGAAGTATAAGAGAAGAAGTAAATTTCCTTCCAACTAGAGCAAAATACAGAGTATATATAATAGATGAGGTGCATATGCTTTCAACAGGAGCTTTTAATGCGCTTCTTAAAACACTGGAAGAACCACCAGAGCATGTAAAATTTATATTAGCAACAACAGAGCCTCAAAAGCTACCAGCAACAATTCTTTCAAGATGTCAAAGATTTGATTTTAAAAGAATATCTAGTGAGGATGTTATAAAAAGATTAAAAATAATTTGCAAAGAAAGTAATATTGAAATAACAGAAGATGCATTAAAAATAATTGCAGTTCTTTCAGAAGGTGCAATGAGAGATGCAATTAGTATATTGGAACGATGTAGTGGGGAGCAAAAAGGTTTAATTGATGAAGACCAAGTAAGAGAATTAGTTGGAATTCCTAAAACAATGCAAATATACGAAATTGTAAAAGGAATAATAGAATACAATTGTGATATAGTAATAGAGGTTACTAACAATATTATAAATGAAGGTAAAGATGTAGATAACTTTTTATGGGAAATAATAAAATATATTAAAGATTTACTTGTTTATAAATCTAGCAAATCTTTAGAAATATATAATGCAGAAGAAAAAGAACAAATGGTTAAATTAGTAGAAAATGTTTCTAAAGAAAGATTATTAGAATTAATATATGATTTATCAGAGCTTGCTAATAGTATAAAATGGTCATCACAAAAAGTTGTAATGTTCCAAGCAGGAATGATAAAATCTTGTTTAGAGATAGAATATAAAAAACAGAATATAGATGTAGGGGAGGCCAAAGTGCCTGCCCAACCAAAGAATATAAATAATTCACAACCAATACAACCAACACAAAATAAAAATACTGTAGGGGCGGACGTTTCTGCCTGCCCGCAAAATGCAGCAACTGTAGCTAAACCCAAACCAACACAACCAGGTAAAAATCTTCCATATTGGAATAATGTAATAGATAAAATAAAACAAAGCGGAAAAATGGGAATATACGTTAATCTTATAGGAAGTACAGCAAAAGAAATTAATGATATGGTAATAGAAGTTGACCTTGCTAATAAAAATTCTTTTGCAAAGCAAATATTAGAAACACATGAAAATAAAGCAGAGATAGAAAAAATAGTTTCAATAGAAGCGGGTAAAACAATGAGTGTAAGATTTGCAAGCGGAGAAAACAAAACGGAAACTAAGGTCTCTACAAATTCCATAGAAAATATTGCCAATGATATGGATATACCGTTTAATATAATAGATGAATAAAGGAGGAAATTAATATGGCAAAAAGAGGTGGATTCCCAGGAGGTATGGGAGGATTCGGAGGAATGAATATTAATCAATTAATGAAAGAAGCAAAAAAAATGCAAGCAGATTTAGAAAAATCACAAGAGGAGTTACAAGCCAAAGAGTTTGAAGCAACAGCAGGCGGAGGAGCAATATATGTAAAAGTAAGTGGAAGCAAAGAAATAAAAGAAATAAAAATTAGCAAAGATGTTGTAGACCCAGATGATGTAGAAATGCTTCAAGATTTAATTATTACTTGTGTAAATGAAGCTCTAAGAAAAGTAGATAGTGCACAAGCAGCATCAATGGGCAAGTATAATATACCAGGAATGCTATAAAACTGACAACAATTATTGGTGAGTCATGGGGACATAGCTCACCACAATAAAGTTGCTAAAGAGTGAGCTGTGTCCCCATACCTTGAAAACAGGATGATGTAAGAAAATAAAGAAATGCGTAAGAAAATAGCAGTTATCTACAGGGTGATTGCATAAAAGGGGAAAGAAAGGAATGTCATATTATTCACCATCAATAGAGAAGTTAATAGAAAGTTTTGAAAAGTTACCAAGTATAGGTCATAAAACAGCAGTAAGACTTGCTTTTCATATGTTAGATTTAAATCAGGAAGACACAAATGAGTTTATAAAATCTATTATAAATGCTAAAGCAAATTTAAGATACTGTAATAGCTGTTATAATATTTCTGATACAGATCCATGCCCAATATGTGCTAGTCCTAAAAGAGATAATTCTATAATTTGTGTAGTAGAAGATGTAAGAGATATAATGGCAATGGAAAGAACACACGAATTTAAAGGAGTTTATCATGTATTACATGGAACAATATCTCCAATGAATGGAATTGGACCAGAAGACATTAAGATTAAAGAATTATTAAATAGAATAGGTCAAAATGATATTAAAGAAATAATAATAGCTACTAATCCTAGAGTAGAAGGAGAAGCAACAGCTATATATTTATCTAAAATAATTAAACCAATGGGAATAAAAGTTACAAGAATAGCACATGGAATTCCTGTAGGTGGAGATTTAGAATATACAGATGAAATAACTCTTAGTAAGGCTTTAGAAGGAAGAAGAGAACTATAAAAATCAGATAAACACATAAAAACACCTCATATTATAGTATGAGGTGAATTTTTTTATGTGAAAAGATAATTTGTGATTTGTTATTCTCCGGAAATTCAGGACAGTCCCAAAATCCTCAATAAATTGATGATTTTTAGGGACAGTCCCTAGAATTTCCTCCTAACAAAATCTCACAAATATCTTTTGTAGAATTTTTCTTTGCTAAAAGTCTAGCATTTATTTTCATAGATTGTAATGTTTCTGGTGAATTTAAAATTTTGTACAATTCATCTTCAATATTATCATCTTTTTTAATCCATATTGCTACACCTTGTTGCTCTAAAAATTCTGCATTTTCTTCTTCTTG
>JAZSCD010000061.1:0-4515 GCA_045602745.1 Clostridia bacterium
TATAGATAAAGAATTGTTTGATAAATTAAATAATGTTGTAAATTCAGATTTTGCTAGAATAACATACACAGATGCAATTAAAGAATTAGAAAAAAATAATGCTAATTTTGAATTCCCTGTACATTGGGGTTCAGACCTTCAAACAGAGCATGAAAGATATTTGTGTGAAGTATTATTTAAAAAACCAGTATTTGTAACAGATTATCCAACTGAAATTAAAGCATTTTATATGAAACAAAACCCAGATGAGAAAACAGTTGCAGCAGCTGACCTACTTGCTCCTGGAATTGGAGAAATTATTGGTGGTAGCCAAAGAGAAGACGATTTAGAAGTACTAAAAAATAAAATAAAAGCTCTTGGTATGAAAGAAGAAGATTACTGGTGGTATTTAGATTTAAGAAAATACGGTAGTGTAAGACATGCAGGATTTGGATTAGGTTTTGAAAGAATGATGATGTATTTAACAGGTATGCAAAATATACGTGATGTAATACCATTTGCAAGAACACCAAAAAATTGTGAATTTTAACAAAAAAGCCGATTTAAGTTTCCGAAGCATTCTTTAAGAAATCTCAAAGGCAATAGTAATTATATAAACGAAAAGGAACATTTATTATCTTTAATAAAATGTTCCTTTTCTAATTAACCTCTTCCATTTAAACCTCCTTGTTATAAATTTAATACTTTCTGTATTATTTAGAAGAGTATCTATTTAATCAACTAGATTGTTACTTCTAACATATGCTAGTTGTAATTTTATTTTAACACACTTTACATAATATGTCAATAATTTCTTTGTTTTTCTTTTTTCTCTGTTGTATTTATTTTAGCAATGTCTTCGAAGAACGGGCGACTACTAGTCGCCCCTACATTTTTGATTCATTATTATCTTACTAATTACATATTCTAAAATTGTTTGGTTATCAATTTATCAAATTTTGAATTTATATATTTTTCTAACTTTTCCATAAACTTTTCTGCTATAATTTCCTTTTTAGCTACCATTTCTAATCCTTTTTCCCAACTTGCAGTAAGTTTTGGATTCAACATATCAGGCATACTTATATTTACTACATCATATATTGCTTCTCCTTTTTCTGTAGGTGTTATTATTTGTGTTTTGTTATTTATAGCAATATATTTTATTCTTTCTAATTTTTTTATTATCTCTGCCCTTGTTGCACTAGTTCCTATTCCTGCACCTTTTATTTGCTCTCTTAATTCTTCATTTTCTATTAATTTGCCTGCATTCTCCATTGCTAAAATCATCGAACCTGAATTATACCTTGTTGGCGGCGTTGTTTCCGCTCCTTTTGTATTAATCTCTACAATATTTAATTCTTGTCCTTTTTTTAATGTGTTTAAAAATTCATTGTTTTTTTGCGGGCAGACAGAGTCGTCTGCCCCTACATTATCATCATTTTTCTTTTGTTTTACAATCTCTAAATATCCTTCTTTTATACAAATCTTTTGGCTTGCTGTAAACATTTCTTCTCCAACCTTTATTGTTAACGAAAGTTTGTTAAATTCTGCTGGTGGATAAAATATACTTAAAAATCTTTTTACAATTATTTTGTATATTTCTTTTTGCAAATTTCCTAATTTATCATAATTTTCATATCCTTGTCCTGTTGGAATTATTGCATAATGGTCTGTAATTTTGCTATCATTTACATATTTTGTTTTTACAATATTAGTAGAATATTTTTCTTCTACCATTTTGTTTATATATCCTTTTATTTCTTCATCCTTAAATCCTTTTGCTATTCCATTTAAATTTTTAGATATTTCTTTTGCAACAGCTGTAGATAAAACTCTTGCATCTGTTCTAGGATATGTTACTAATTTTTTCTCGTATAATTCTTGAATTACTTCTAAAGTTTCATCTGGCTTTATTTTAAATTTTTTAGAACACTCATTTTGTATTTCTGCTAAATTATATAAAAGTGGTGCATTTTCTTTTTGTTTTGATTTTTTTATTTCCGATACTACTGCCTTGTATTCCTTTATTTTATTTATAAACGCTTCTGCTTCTTCTATTTTCTTAAAACCTGTATCGTTATATAATTTATTAGAATTATACATCTCAGATTTTTCTTGTGCCTTCCACTCTGCTTCTACAAAATTTTTTTGCTCTCCAAATTTTCCTACTAATTTATAATATTTTGTCTTAACAAAATTTCTTATTTCTCTTTCCCTTGAAACTACCATGCCTAAAACGCATGTCATAACACGTCCTATAGCTATTGATGTTCTTTCTTCATTAACCTGTTTTGCAACTCTTCTTCCATGAGTAATAGAAAGAAGTCTTGAAAAATTAATTCCTATTAAATAATCTTCTTTTGCTCTTAAATATGCAGAATCTGAAAGACTATCATAATAAGATGCTTCCTTTGCTTCGTTTATTCCTCTTAAAATTTCTTCTTCTGTTTGAGAATCTATCCATACACGTTTTATTTTTGCATTCGGATTTGGTTTTGCCATCATAAGTACTAATCTTTGAATGTATTCTCCCTCACGTCCTGAGTCACCTGCATTATATATTTCACTAATATCTTCTCTTTGAAGCAAATTTTGTATAACATTAAATTGATTTTGAACTGCAGGTATAAGTTCATACTTCCACTCTTTAGGAATAAAAGGAAGTGTATCTAATCTCCATTGTTTTAAGTTTTCATCATATTTTTCTGGATATGACATCGTAACTAAATGCCCAACACACCATGTAATTATCCATTCTTCTGATTCCAAATATCCATTTTTTCTATTTGTATTTATTTTTAATGCTTTTGCAAATTCCATTGCAACAGATGGTTTCTCTGTAATTAATATTTTTTTCATTTTATTCTTTAGTCCTGTTCTTTTAATTTTAGGGTCGACCAAGGCCGACCCCTACATTTACTCTAAATTCTTTATTTTATTTTGAATAGTACATTATATTTTATAATTTTTCTCCACATTCTCTACAGAATTTAGTTTCACTTGAATTTACAGTTTCACATTTTGGACATTTTTTCTCTTTAGGTTTTCCACACTCTGTACAAAATTTACCTGTATTTATTGTTCCACATCTACATTTCCAATTTTCTACATCTTTATTTTGAGCTCCTTGTGTCTCAATATTCATTGTTCCACCCGCTATGTTTCCAAATAAATTTCCTGTATTCATATTCATCATTCCAATTCCCAAAAATCCATTTAGTGACCCAGCTTCATTACTTGCAGCGCTTTTTACCGCTTCTGCATATGAATCTACTAGTTTTCCTTTTTGCATGTGCGAACTAGCATTAAATTCATATTCTTTAATTCTTTCCTCCGATTTATCAGATGCACTTGCTTGTTCAATTACAAAAGTTTCTATTTTTAATCCTCTATTACGAATAGGCTCATCAAATACTTTCTCTTTCATCATTTCTATAATTTCATCTGTTTGACTATCTAATTCATATAATGGTACTTTATGTGTGCTATTTCCTAATTCATTTAATATATTTCTAAATACTGCAGTCACTTCTGTTCTTATTTGGTCAACTATTTCTTCTTTAGTATACATTTCCGCTGTTCCTGCTATATTATTCATAAATAATGCTGGATCAGAAATCTTAAATGTATAGTTCCCATGTCCTATTACTTCTACCGCTAATGGCATTATTTGTCCTGTCATTTCATTCAAATATGGATGTGACCAATCTTGATATGGTATTGGTGATGTAGTACCAAACTTATTATCTAATATTTCTTTTATATTTAAAAAGAATACATATTGTTCTTTCGAAGTTCCTCCATTGTATGTAAATCTATTCCACATTTCTTTAAACACTTCTCCAAATTGCCCTCCAAAAAATGATGGTGATGTTGACTCGTCAAAAGTATATATTCCATCTTCTGCTGTTGCATCTAAAACTTTACCATTATCATATATAATTGCACATTGTCCTGGAGCAACTATTATTGTACTATTTTTTGTTATTACCCCTGTCTCTGTTGTCTTTTTTACCATTAATAAGTTATTATCCATGTTGTCACATCTTATAACTTCTTTCCATTGATCTTGCAACGTTCCTTTAATTGCTGATTTTGCAGCTTTAATTAATCCCATAAAAACATCTCCTTTTTATATTTCTTTTAATAATTCTAAACTATTTAATATCCAATTATGTTTTCCTTCTATTATTATGCTTCCACAATATGGGCATTCTCCTGCAAAAATAATATTGGATGGTCCTCCACAATTTGGACAATTTATTGCTTTTAAATTATTATCACTACTTAGAGTTTTAACTCCTTTTTTTCTTATAAATTCCATTTTATAATATTGCACTTTTTTTCTATTACTACCATTTATTATCTTTTTATTATTTTCATCTACGACATATTCATTTAACTCAGCTTTTAATATAACAATTAATATATCTTTATCTGTTGTTTGCTTAAATTTATATATTTTTGCATAAATTATATTTGTTATATCTTTAACATTTATTATTTTATTTTTCAAGTAATTTTGTATTTGAG
>JAZSCD010000062.1:0-28654 GCA_045602745.1 Clostridia bacterium
ATAATAAATATAAAAAAATACCAAAAGTAGAAGAGATAAACAAAACAATAGATGGAAAAGAGTATTATAAAATAGATTTGAACAAATTAGAAAATATTACATTAAATTATGGAACAGAAAAAGATGGAGATACGACAGATATATATTTAGTAAATGATAATTTAGAGGTGTATTATCTTAAAGGAATTGAGAATTTAAAAACAATTCATCATACAACAGAGGATTAAGAATATATGTAGGGGCAGGGCTTGCTCTGTCCGAATAAATGGAAAAAGTTCAAAATTCAGGGTCGACCAAGGCCGACCCCTACACAAATTCTATAAATTGCTGTATGTATTGAACATTAAAATATTGGACCACACACAATTTTTAAAATTTACTTGCAAATAGAATAAAAATATGGTAAAATAGCAATGTTTGGAAAATAGCATTGCTATTTTTTCCTTACTCACGCGAAAAATAAAGTGTGGGTTATATATCCAAGAGGAGGTGAATGGATAATGAATAAATACGAAAGTGTTATCATTATTAATCCAAATTTAGAAACAGAGGCTATAAAAGGTCTTATAGAGAAAATTTCAAATTTAATTAATAATAATGGTACAGTAAATTCAGTAGAAGAAATTGGTAAAAAGAAATTAGCCTACGAAATTAAAAAGAACAAAGAAGGTTATTACATAGTATTAAAATTTGAAGCTAAGCCAGAATTAATTACTGAATTAGAAAGAGTTTATAGAATTACTGATGAAGTAATAAAATTTATTGTAGTTAAAGAGGAGGAATAAATAATGAATAAAGTAGTTTTAATGGGGCGACTAACAAGAGATCCAGAGGTAAGATATACTCAAACAAACAATACTTTAGTTGCATCTTTCTCATTAGCTGTAAATAGAAGATTTGCAAAACAAGGTGAAGAAAGACAAGCGGATTTTATAAATGTTGTAGCTTGGAGCAAAACAGGAGAATTCTGTAGTAAATATTTTAAAAAAGGTCAACAAGTTGGAGTAATTGGAAGAATTCAAACAAGAAATTGGGATGATGAACAAGGACAAAAACATTATGTAACAGAAGTTGTTGCAGAAGAAGCTTATTTTGCAGATAGTAAAAGAGAAAATAGTGGAGATTCAAATTTTGAAAATACATTTGGAAGTTCAGTATCAGCAAATTCAGAGTTTTCTGTATCTTCAGATGATGAATTACCATTTTAGTAGGGCGTTGTCGGTTAGGAATACCTATAAGGAATCCCGAACTGAGCCCAAAATAAATAATAAATTTGTAGGGGCGGGCCTTGTGTCCGCTCGATAGTGAAGAGTAAATAGTTAATAGTACAAACTTTCGAGTTTGGAAAGGGGGAAAAGAAATGGCAGATAGAAAACAAAATGGAAAAAACAATAGAAGAAGAAATGGAAGCGATGATGATTATAATCCAAAGTTTAGAAAAATAAGAAAAAAAGTATGTGTAATGTGTAGCAATAAAGATTTTGTATTAGATTATAAAAATGCAGATCAATTAAAGAAATTTGTAAACGAAAAAGGTAAAATATTACCAAGAAGAGCAACAGGTGCATGCGCAAAACATCAAAGAGATATTACACAAGCTGTAAAAAGAGCAAGACATATAGCTATATTACCATATACACAAAATTAATTAAAAAAGAACAGATTTATTCTGTTCTTTTTTAATTTATCACTGAATTAATTTAAATGTTGTAGGGGCAGGGCTTGCTCTGCCCGAATGTGTAGAAAAATTTTGAAATTTTAGGGTCGACCAAGGCCGACCCCTACATTTACTCTACATTTTTTAGTTTTAGTCTGAATAATAAATACAAAATTAACAATTTTACAATAAAATGTAGAAATTAATTGCAATATGATGTAAAATAGTATAGTAGATAAAGGAATTTTTAAATTCCCTACAAGAAAAGGAGTGAGTCAGTTTGAAAATCACTGATATAAAAGAACTAGAAGAAATAGCAAGAAAAGTACGAGTTGGTATTATAGAAAGCACATATAATGCAAAATCTGGACATCCAGGCGGGTCATTATCTGTAGCTGATATACTAACCGTACTTTATTTTAATCAAATGAATATTGACGAAAAAAATCCAAAATCAGAGTCAAGAGATAGACTTGTTCTATCAAAAGGGCATGTTGCACCAGCTTTATATAGTACACTTGCAGAAAGAGGCTTTTTTGATAAAGAAGAATTAAAAAAACTAAGAAAAGTAGATGGAATGCTTCAAGGACATCCAGATATGAAAAATATACTTGGCGTAGATATGAGTACAGGTTCACTTCGGACAAGGGTTGTCTGTAGCAAATGGTATGGCGATAGCATCTAAATTAAACCATGAAGGTGTTAGAGTATATTGTATATGTGGAGATGGTGAATTACAAGAAGGACAAATATGGGAAGCTGCAATGAGTTCTTCTCATTATAAATTAGATAATTTATGTCTAATAATAGATAATAATAATCTTCAAATAGATGGAAACGTTAATGAAGTAATGAGTATATATCCATTAGATGAAAAATTTAAAAGTTTTGGTTTTGAAGTAATAACAATAGATGGCCATAATATAGAAAAAATAATACGAGCATTTGAAAAAGCCAAAACAGTAAAAGGAAAGCCAACAGTAATAATTGCAAAAACCATAAAAGGAAAAGGGGTTTCTTTTATGGAGAATTTAGCATCATGGCACGGTAAAGCTCCAAATGAAGAAGAATATAATATAGCAATGGGTGAATTAAATTAGGAGGGAATACGATGATAGACCTACATATCCATACTAACAATTCAGATGGATCAGATAGTGTAATAGAAGTACTAAAAAAAGCAGAAAAATTAGGGTTAAAAACCATATCGATAACAGATCATGATACATGTAAAGCATACGAAGAACTAGAAAATATTGATATAAAAAAATATTATTCAGGAAATATTATAAAAGGTGTTGAATTAAGATGTTTTTATAATAGAAGAATAATTGAGCTACTAGGATACAATATAGACACAAAAAAAATGCAAGAATGGTTAGATGATTTTTATAAAACAAGAACTAGAGATGCAGTTCAAACTAGATATTTAAAACAGTTATATGAAACATGTATGGAATTAAAATTATATATGAAACCGATTGAACAAATAGATTGGGATCCAAACAGTGATTGGGCTGCAAGAATTATATATAGAGAAATGAAAAGTGATATAAGAAATAAGGAATTATTGCCAGAAGACTTATGGAATGAATATGATTGTTTTAGACATCATTATTGTTATAACTTGGAAAATATATTTTATATAGACAAATCACCAGATTTACCAACACCAGAAGAATTAATAAAACAAATAAAAAAAACTGGTGGACTTGTATTTGTACCTCATGTATTACTATATAAATGGGCAGAAGATAAAGATGATTTAATATTTGATTTAATAGATAATTATGGAATAGAAGGAATAGAGTGCTATTATAACAGTTTTTCAAAAGAACAAACAGATTATCTAAAAAATATATGTAAAAAGAAAAAAATATATATGAGTGGTGGCAGTGATTACCATGGTACAAAAAGACCAGAAGTAGAATTAGGAATTGGACAAGGAGATTTAAATATACCGGATGAAATAATACAAGAGTGGACTTAAAATGAGAGACATTCCTTGGACTATGAGGAATGCTTGCTTGCCAAGGGTTGTCCCTTGAACCTTGTAGAATAGAAAGGATTGAAATAAAATGAATTTAGAAAAATTAAAAGCGACAAGAGAAAGCTATGGGGAAAAACTAGCAGAACTTGGAGAAAAAAATAAAGATATTGTAGTTTTGGATGCAGATTTAGCAGGAGCAACAAAAACTTCGGTATTTGCAAAAAAATTTCCAGAGAGATTTTTTGATATGGGAATTTCAGAACAAGATATGATTAGTACAGCTGCAGGACTTTCTACATTTGGTAAAATTCCTTATGCAAGTACTTTTGCAATGTTTGCATGTGGAAGAGCATATGACCAAATAAGAAATAGTATTTGTTATCCAAAATTAAATGTAAAAATATGTGCATCACATGCAGGTATTACTGTTGGGGAAGACGGAGCAACACATCAAATGATAGAAGACTTTGGATTAATGAGAGGAATACCTAATATGACAGTTATATGTACATCAGATGATATACAAACTAGATGGGCAGTAGAAGAAATTTCTAAAATTAATGGACCAACATATTTAAGACTATGTAGATTAGCTACACCTGAAATATATGATCAAACACAAAAATTTGAAATAGGAAAAGGAATTCAAATAGGTGAAGGGACAGATGCAACTGTATTTGCGACAGGTGTAACTGTGCCAGAAGCAATAAAAGCAAAAGAAGAATTAGCAGAAGAAGGAATTAATGTAAGGGTAATTGACATTCATACAATAAAACCAATAGACGAAGAATTGATTATAAAATGTGCAAAAGAAACTAAAAAGTTAATATCAATAGAAGATCATAATATTATTGGAGGGCTTCGGAAGTGCAATTTCAGAGGTCTTATCAGAAAAATATCCTGCAAAATTAATTAGAATGGGTATAAAAGATAGATTCGGAAAATCTGGACCGGCAAAAGAGCTTTTAAAATACTTTGAATTAACAGCAGAGGATATAATAAAGAAAATAAAGGAATAATAAATTGTGTGAGGAAGGTAATTTTCAGGCACGTCCCTAAAATTATTGACAAATCATAAAAATTATGTTAATATATATATACATATAGCCTTTTCGGTTATAATTCTGAATAAGGAGGAGTACATGATTATGATCAGAGACCATAACCGGCATGGCGCAGTTTACTAGTAATTAATTACTTTAAGTGCACTAATGCTAAAAAAATGGAGGATAATCACATGTGCAAAACATGGCTGTTATTTACAGTATTCTAGTACAGCTGCAAATAACCAACCTAACCGCATGTTGCGAAAACAACGTGCGGTGATTTTTTTTGCAAATCGTTGGTAAGGAGGAAAAAATAGAATTTGGTGGTTCTCAACCGGATGCTATTTCCCTAAATAATTTACAATATTACAAATATATTAAATTTACATGTTTTTTAGAAAAATTCTATTGCAATTATTGGCTATTATTATTATAATTATAGTAGAATTTTAGGGAAAAACGAGGTTGTATTACATGATAGAATTTAAGAATGTATATAAAAAATATGCTACAGGTACTGAAGCCGTAAATAATGCTAATTTTAAAATAGAAAAAGGAGAATTTGCATTTTTAGTTGGAACTTCTGGTTCACGGAAAATCAACACTTATAAAATTAATATTAAAAGAAGAAGAACCAACTTCAGGAAATATAATAGTAAATGGAAAAGATACTACTTTTTTAAAACCAAAAAGAGTTCCATATTTAAGAAGAAGTATGGGAGTGGTATTTCAAGATTTTAGATTGCTTTCAGATAAAACTGTTTATGAAAATGTAGCGTTTGCAATGAATATAGTAAATGCTACACCAAAACATATAAGAAGACAGGTTCCAATGATGCTTTCTTTGGTTGGTTTAAGTGGAAAAGCAAAAGTTTATCCAGATGAATTATCAGGAGGAGAACAACAAAGAGTTGCGCTTGCACGTGCATTAGTAAATAATCCATCTATGATTATTGCAGACGAACCAACAGGAAACTTAGATCCAGAAACAGCTTGGGATATAATGAACTTGCTAAATGAAATTAATTTAAGAGGAACAACTGTAGTTATAGCAACACATGCAAAAGATATAGTAGATGAAATGAAAAAAAGAGTTATAGAGATAGAAAAGGGTATAATTGTAAGAGATGATAGAAAAGGTGGGTATAGCAAGTGAAATATAATATAATTGGTTATTTTTTAACAGAAGGTTTTAGAAATGTATTTAAAAATAAAAAATCTACAATTTCTTGTTTAGGAGTTATGTGTGCTACAATGCTTATATTTGGATTGTTTTTTACAATTGGTAAAAACATAAATAGTTGGATAAATGTTTTAGAACAAGAACAAGGTATGCAAGTTTTTATGGAATATGATGCAACAGAAGAAGAAATAAGTAATTTAAAAGAACAGTTGACACAAATAGACGGAATAAATAGTGTAACATTTGTAAGTAAAGAAGATGCATATAATACAATGAAAGAAAGATTTGGGAAAAATGAAAATGCATTAAGAGGATTTACTGCAGATGCGTTTTCAGTATCATATATAGTTACTCTAACAGATTTAAAATTAAATAATCAAGTATACGAAAATATAAATGCTTTAGAAACAGTAAGAGAAATACAAAATAAAAGAGATACTATAGAAAATTTATCGAGAGTAGGAAATGGAATACAAATTGTAACATTTGCTATATTTGCAATATTAATATTAATTTCATTATTTATTATTTCTAATACAATAAAACTTACTGTACATGCAAGAAGAAAAGAAATATCAATCATGAAATATGTAGGTGCAACAAATGGATTTATAAGAACTCCATTCATTATAGAAGGTATAATAATTGGTTTAATATCAAGTATACTATCAATTTTAACAGTGGGGGGAGGTTATAACTATATAGCCACACAAATTGCACAATCTGAGACTTGGCAAAAATTATCATTAAATTTAGTAAGTTTTGGAGACATGATTGGACAAATTGTGTTAGTATATATGATTTTAGGAGTTGGAATAGGCATAATTGGTAGTTCAATATCTATGAGAAGGTACCTTGATGTTTAAGGGGTGACTTAGAATGAACAAAAAAATAATACTAACAGTTTTAGTTATTGTATTATCTTTAATATTTTTTTGTACTACAGTTTTAGCACAAAATTTACAAGATTTACAAAACAAGAAAAACGAATTACAAAATCAAATAAATGAATCTAATGAGCAAATAGAACAAATAGAAATAGAACTTACAGAAAATTTACAACAATTAAATAGTATAAATGAAGAAATATATACATATCAAACAGAAATAACATTTTTAGAAGGAAATTTAGAAACAATTGAGAATGAAATAAAAGAAGTAAGTAAAAGACTAGATATTGTAGAAAAAAAATATAATTTGCAAAAAGAAGCATTTAGAAGTAGAATGGTTGCAATCTATGAAGCGGGAGATATAGTATATTTAGATGTTTTATTAAATTCTAAAAGTATCTCAGAATTTATATCTAACTATTATTTAATTGGAGAAATTGCAAAATATGATAGTGAACTTTTAGAGAATATTGGAAATCAAAAAATACAAATAGAAAATTTAAAGCTAAAATTAGAGGAAAGACAAGAAAACATAAGAAACCTAAAGAAAAACAAGGAAAAAGCAACAATAGCTTTAGAAAATACTAAAGTAATAAAAAATAGTTATATAAATAAATTAAGTGATCAAGAAAAACAAACACAAGCAAAAATAGATGAAATACAATCAGAATTAAATAGTATAGAATCACAGATAGTAATGCTTACAGCAGGAAATATTGGAGAAGATTATGTAGGAGGAGAATTTGATTGGCCGGCACCAGGATATACAACAATAACATCTCCATTTGGAATGAGATTACATCCAGTATTAAAAGTAAATAGATTGCACACAGGAACAGACATAGCAACACCAACAGGAGCTCCAATAGTTGCAGCAAATTCAGGTGTAGTTATAAAATCAATGTATACAAGTGGATATGGAAATATGATTATGATAAATCATGGTGGAGGAGTATCAACGGTATATGCGCATGGCTCAGAGATTGTTGCTCAAACAGGGCAAATGGTTGAAAAAGGAGAGGTAATAATGAAAGCAGGTTCAACTGGTTGGTCAACAGGTCCACATTTACATTTTGAAATAAGAATAAATGGTAAATATATAGATCCATTACCATTTATAACTAAACAGTCAAGTATTACTAATAAACAAATAGAAGATGGAGGAGAAAATTAATGAAGAAAAAAATTATACTAACAATATTATTAGTAATTATAATTATATCAAGTAATATAGTAAGTGCACTTGCTGCAACAAAAACAGAATTAAAAGATAAACAAAATCAAATAAGCAATAATATACAAGAAACTGAGAAAGAGATACAAGAAGTAAAAGGCGAAATATCTGAAACAATGAAACAAATAGAAAAACTTACTTCTGAAATTGGAACTTATGAAACACAAATAGAAGAGTTAGATAAACAATTAGCTGAATTAGAGAAATCTATTTCAGAAACGCAAGATAAGTTAGAAAAAGCAGAAAAAAAATATATAGAACAAGAAGAAAGTTTGCAAGCAAGAATTGTTGCTCAATATGAAGCTGGAGAAACTACATACTTAGATGTATTGCTAGGTGGAGGATCTTTATGGGATATGATATCTAATTGGAAAATGGTTTCAGATATAGCAGAAATGGATAATAGGTTATTAGAGCAAATAGAACAAAATAGAATAGAAATAGAAGAAGCTAAAAAAAGTTTAGAAACTAATAAAGAGCAAGTAGAAATAGTAAGAAATAATAAAGAGACTACAGCAAGAACATTAAAAAATTCACAAGCAACTAAAGAACAATATGTAGCTAAACTTTCAGAAGATGAAAAAGCTTTAAATAAAGAATTGGATTTATTAAAATCTGAAAATAAAAAAATACAAAATGAATTAGCAGCATTAGAAAATCAATATAGTGATAAAATAGAGGACTTAGGAGGAACAGGAACTTTTCAAAAACCTGTAAAAACTGGTGTAATTACAGCAACAATGTACTATCCTACGAGTGGTTCATATCATGGAGCTTTAGACTATGGGGTTCCAATAGGAACACCAGTATATGCTGCAGCAGAAGGAGTTGTTTTAGTAGCAGGAAATTCTGGTAGTGGATACGGATATTATGTATGTTTACAGCATGCAAATGGTTTAAGAACTTATTATGGACACGGAAATGGTAAGTTTTATGTTTCGCCAGGAGATGTTGTTGCAAGAGGACAACTAATAATGCTTAGCGGAAATTCAGGAAGATCTACAGGGCCACACTTACACTTTGAGGTAAGGGTTTCTCCATATAATTGGTTTGGTCCAGGAGATAGCAGAAGGGATCCAAGAAATTATTTTTAGATAAATATTAAAATACAATTTGTAGGGGCGAGGTTCCATCCTCGCCCGAATTTAATATAAGTACAATTTTCATAAATTTTAAAATTTATAATATAATATTTAGGGAGGCAAAAATTAATGAGATTTAATAATGAAAATGAACCTATAACATCAGCAAATTTTAAAAAGAGTAACAATATATATGTATATATAATGTTGGTAATAGTAACTATGCTAGTAACATTTTTATTAACATCAATAGGAATGTATAATTATTATGTGAAAACAGAAGATGGACTTGCAAAAACTTTAATTTCTAGTGAAACTAGTAAGCTGGACACAAAAATACAATTAATAAGAAAATATTTAGACCAAGCATATTTAGGAGAAATTAATGAAGAAGAACTTATAGAATCAGCGGTTAAGGGATATGTTGAAGGACTTGGGGATGTATATACAGAATATTTAACAAAAGAAGAATATGAAGAATTGATGATAAGTGTAGATGGAGATTATGTAGGTATAGGAATATATATGTCACAAGATATATATGGGAATGTGGTAGTATTATTACCAATAGAAGGTTCACCAGCAGAAGAAGCAGATTTAAGAACAGGAGATATAATTACAAAAGTAAATGGAGAAGAATGTTTAGACATGGAATTAAGTGTTGTTGCAAATATTGTAAAAGGAGAAGAAGGAACAACAGTAGATTTAGAAATATTAAGAGGGGAAGAAACATTAAATAAGACAGTTGAAAGAAGAACTGTAGAAATTAATCCTATAAATTCAGAAGTATTAGAAGAAAATATTGGTTATATAGAAATACTTTCTTTTGATGATGAATGTAGTAAAGATTTTGAAATGAAATTAAATGAACTATTAGAAAAAAATATTAAATCTTTAATAATAGATGTAAGAAATAATGGTGGAGGAATAGTAACAGAAGCAATAAATATATCAGAATTATTTATTTCAAAAGGAAATACAATAATGATAGAATTAGATAAGAATTTAAAAGAATATAAAACAATAGCAAAAACTGATGCAAAAATAGATTCTAATTTAGAAATAATAGTACTTACAAATGAAAATTCTGCAAGTGCTTCTGAAATTTTTGTAGGAGCATTAAAAGATAATAAAAGAGCAAAAATTGTAGGAACTAAAACCTTTGGTAAAGGAGTAATGCAAGAAATAGTACCAGTAGCATCAGGAGGAGCTTTAAAACTAACAATAGAAGAATTTAGAACACCAAATGGAGATGTAATTAATAAAAAAGGAATAGAACCAGATATAGAAATTGAAGACAATCAAGAAACAGAAAAAGACGAACAATTACAAAAAGCAATTGAAATATTAAAATAACAAATTAATTGCAAACGCTGTAGGGGCAGGGTTCCATCCCTGCCCGCAAATATAAAAAATTAATTTTAAATATTGTAGGGGCGGACGTTTCTGTCCGCCCGATTTCTAAAGAGATACCCAATATTACAATTATATTACAAAACATTAAAAATATTGACTTACAAAAATGCATAACCTATAATAAACATAAAAGAAAAGAATTTGTAAAGAATACAAATGAAAATGTAATTGGCATTTAGAATTGGGCATTTGGTAATTGAAATAAAAATTACCAATTACCAATGACCAAACGCAAAATGCCAAACACAAAAGAAGAGAGGAGAAGAACAAATGCAAAAATCAAAACAAAATGCAAACCCTGTAGGGGCGACTAGTAGTCGCCCGCACTTCAGAGGAATGACTAAAAACAAACAAAACGGTATCACCCTAATTGCTTTAATAATCACAATTATTGTTATGCTAGTGTTAGTAGGAGTAACAATAAATGTAGCACTAACAGGAGGATTATTTGAAAAAGGAGAAAAAGCAGCATATCAAACAAATGTAAGCACAATAAAAGAACAACTATCATTAAAAATTGCAGAAGAATTAGCAGAAAATGGAGGAAAGGCACCAGAAGTAGGATATACAATAGCAATAGGAGATTTACCTTTATCAAGCAGTATAACAACTGAATTTGGAAACAAACTAACAATATCAAAAGACGGAACATTATATTATATAGAAGAAAAAGTAAACGAAAAAGAGAAAGCATGGCTAGAAGAAATTGGAATAACAGCAAGTAGTGGTCAAAGAACAACATTAACCCAAATAAAAAATGGAGATGTATGGAATGATGTAACATTATATACAACAAAAATAAGTAATGTTACAATACCTACAACAGGAATAAAAGCAGTTCAAGATGAAAATGGAAATTATGTACCTGAAACAGATGAAAATGGAGAGTATATTGAAGTAACAGTTGCTAAATCTTTGGGATTTACAGTTAATATAGGAGATGAATGTGCGATAGCTGCTACTGGATATAATACTAATAATACAACAGTAGGTATAGGTAAGAAAAATAGTAGTGCATATTTAACTGCATTTGGTCCAGAACCGAGCGTAGGAGGACAAAGTGTTATAGAAGGACTATTATATAATCAGTTAGATGATGGTTCTATAGGAGAGTCTTTAATTGAAGAGGATTTAGAACAAATATCTTATTCGGGACAAGTTACAGCAACGATGCTTTATTCTGATGAAAACAGAAATCTAGCTTATTTAATAGTTCCTATTCCACAAGAAATAAAAAATTGGTTTTGTGGTGATGTAACATATACAGAAAGTGATATTTATTTTGAATAAAATTTTCTAGAAAGTAAAATTAAAATAAAAACGATGTAGGGGCAGGGGTCCATCCCTGCCCAAAAAATGAAATATATTATATTTCTAAAATCTTTTTTGCCCTTTTAATATCTTCCTTTGTGGCATAAGGAACGTCTTCTAACTCGTAATTGATTCCAAGATTTTTCCATTTAGATTTTCCAAGCCCATGATATGGAAGTAATTCTATCTTTTTAATATTTGTTAGTGAATTAATAAAATCTTTTAATTCTAACAAATCATCTTCGCTATCTGTAATTCCAGGAACTATAACTTGTCTTATCCATACAGGTATATTATTATCACTTAAGTATCTAGCAAATTCTAATTCTTTTTTATTAGAATGACCTACAAGGTCTTTACATTTCTCATCATTTATGTGTTTTATATCTAATAATACTAAATCAGTAAGACTTAATAATTCTTTTATATCATCTGTTAGAGAAACCATACCAGAAGTGTCTATTGCAGTAGGAATATTAAGTTTTTTTAGTTCTTTAAAAAGAGTTATTAAAAATTTAGGCTGCAGCAAAGGTTCACCACCTGTTACGGTAACACCACCTCCAGAAGGAAGTATATAAGATTTATATCTTTCTATTTTATTTATTAACTCATCAGCCGAAACTAAAGTACCAGAATTTATATCCCAAGTATCTCTATTATGGCAGTATTTGCATTTTAAAGCGCATCCCTGCATAAAAATAACAAATCTTATACCAGGCCCATCAACTGTTCCAAAAGATTCTATAGAATGAATTCTGCCGTATTTATTTTTATCAAATGTTTCCATATTTTACTCCTTAATTTAATATTAAATATGTAGGGGTCGATGCCCACATCGACCCGTATAAAAATTATTGCGGGCCGATGTGGGCATCGGCCCCTACGATAATATTATCACATAAAAATCAACAAAAAACAACCCCATGTCGTTCATGGGGCATTTAATAAATTAAATTCTATCTTGAATTGTTCTCTTAATTACATCTAATTGTTGTTCTCTTGTTAATTTTATAAAGTTAACAGCATATCCAGAAACTCTTATTGTAAGTTGTGGATATTTTTCTGGATGTTCCATAGCATCTTCTAATAATGCTCTATCAAATACGTTAACATTTACATGATGTCCATCTTTATCAAAATATCCATCTAACATATTAACTAAGTTTGTAATTCTTGAATCTTCTTCTTTACCAAGTGCTGCAGGTGTAATTGCAAATGTATAAGAAATTCCGTCTTCAGAATATTGATATGGAAGTTTTGCAATTGTATTTAATACTGCAAGCGAACCATTTGTATCTCTACCATGTAGAGGGTTTGCACCTGGGCCGAATGGTTCTCCAGCTCTTCTTCCATCAGGAGTATTTCCTGTGTTCTTACCATATACAACATTTGATGTAATAGTAAGAATAGATAATGTATGCTTTGAACCTCTGTAAGTATAATGTTTTTGTAATTTATTTAAGAATGTTTTTACTAAATCTACAGCTATTTGATCAACTTTATCATCATCGTTTCCGTATTTTGGGAAATCTCCTTCAACTTTATAATCAACAACTAATCCATCTTCATTTCTAATTGTTTTAACTTTAGCATATTTAATTGCAGAAAGTGAATCAGCAACAACTGAAAGTCCTGCTATACCACATGCCATAGTTCTTAATACTTCGTCTTCTCTATCATGTAAAGCCATTTCTAAAGCTTCGTATGAATATTTATCATGCATATAATGGATTGCATTTAATGCTTTAATATATATTTTTGCAACATAATCCATCATATTATCAAATTTTTCCATTACTTCGTTATAATCTAAATATTCTGATGTAATTCCTTCAAATTTTGGAGCTATTTGTTTCCCAGAGTTTTCGTCTTTACCACCGTTAATAGCATAAAGTAGTGCTTTTGCAAGGTTTGCTCTTGCTCCAAAGAATTGCATTTGTTTACCGATTCTCATACCAGATACGCAACATGCAATACCATAATCATCACCTAAAGATATTCTCATTAAATCATCATTTTCATATTGGATTGAAGATGTTTGAATTGATAACTTAGTAGTAAATCTTTTAAATCCTTCTGGTAATTTTGAAGACCATAATCCTGTTAAGTTTGGTTCAGGAGCAGGTCCTAATGTTGTTAAAGTATGAAGCATTCTGAAAGAGTTTTTAGTAACTAATGTTCTTCCATCAATTCCCATACCTCCAATGCTTTCTGTTACCCATACAGGGTCTCCGCTAAATAGTGAGTTATATTCAGGTGCTCTTAAGAATCTAACCATTCTTAATTTCATAACAAAATGATCCATTAATTCTTGAGCTTCTTCTTCTGTAAGTGTTCCTTCAGTTAAATCTCTTTCAAAGTATATATCTAAGAAAGTAGATGTTCTACCTAAACTCATTGCAGCTCCGTTTTGATCTTTGATAGCTCCTAAGTATCCAAAGTATAACCATTGAACAGCTTCTTTAGCATTTTTTGCTGGAACTGAGATATCAAATCCGTATTTTGCTGCCATTGCTTTTAAGTCATTTAATGCTTTTATTTGATCAGAGATTTCTTCACGTTCACGAATTACTTTTTCAGTAAATTCATCAACATTTAATAAATCTAAATCTTTTTTCTTTTCTTCAATTAATGCGTCAACACCATATAGAGCAACTCTTCTATAATCTCCTATAATTCTTCCACGTCCATATCCATCTGGAAGACCTGTGATTAAGTGAGAGCTTCTAGCAGCTCTAATATCTGGAGTATAAACACTAAATACACCATCATTATGTGTTTTTCTTAAGTTGTGATAAATATATTGTGTTTCTGGATCAACTTGTAATCCATAGCTTTCTGCAGATTTTTCAACAATTCTAATACCTCCATTAGGCATTATAGCTCTTTTTAATGGAGCATCTGTTTGAAGTCCTACTATTTGTTCTAAATCTTTATCAATATATCCTGCTTCATAAGCATTAACTGCAGATGGAGTTTTTGTATCTGCATCTAAAACACCACCATTTTCTCTTTCTTTTTTATAAAGTTCTAAAACATTATCCCATAATTTTTTGGTTTTACTTGTAGCATTTGCTAAAAATGTGTCATCTCCTTCATAAGGTGTATAATTTTTTTGAATAAAATCTCTAACGTTTATTTCATTTGTCCATTTTCCACCTTTAAAGTTTTTCCATTCATTGAAATTCATATGAACAACTCCTTTTTTATTTATTATAATAGTATATGCTAAATGGCTTTAAATACCCATAAACACACATTTATAATATTATCACAAACGTACAAAAATATCAATAAAATTACAAAAAATATAAAAAAAATATTTTTAAATTTTTTAGTTTTATGATATACTAATTAAAATTGAATTTAGAATTAAAATGAAAAAAATGTGTGTAGGGGCAGATTCCATATCTGCCCGGGCGGAAATAGATTCCGACCCTACAAAGATAATATAATAATAAATTATTGGGGGATAAAATTGAAAGAGTTAAAAAGGAAATTAGAAAAATTAAAAAGAATTAAATTTATAAAAAATATATTAGTTGGAGTAATATCACTTATTGTAGTAGCTTTAATAATAAATATAGCACCAGGTTATAAAAGAGATAAATATAAAGATGTAATAAATTTAATATTAAATAAAGAAAACAAAACAGAACTGTTAAAGAATGAAATATATGTAAATGAAAAGGGCACAATTTATATTTCACAAGACGATATTAAAAATTTATTTGATCAAACAATTTATTATGACCAAATAAATAATCAAATAATAACAACAACAGATACAAAAGTTGCAAATATAGTAATAGATGAAAAAGAAATGTTAATAAATGATTCCATTCAACATATGAGTGATGCTGTGGTTAGAATTAACAATATTATTTATTTACCTATTTCAGATATGGCAATGGTTTATAATATTGATATAAAATATGTAGAAAATACAAATAGAGTAATTATAGATAACTTAGATAAAGGTATTATAAAGGCAATTGTTACTGAAGAAACAGATATAAGGTTTAAACCGAGAAAATTATCAAAAAATATAGGTACATTAAAACAAGGTCAGTCAGTATACTGCTTTTATACGACAAGTAAAGGATGGAGACAAATAAGAACACAAGATGGAATCCTTCGGATATATAAAAGCTAATAAACTTTCATCAGAATATATATTAAGGCAAGATATGAAAGAAAAAGGAGAGGCTACAGTTATTTCTAAAGAGTATTATGCTCAAAATGAATTTTATGCAAATGGTAAAAAAATAAAATTAGAAGCAACAATATTTATAAATGAAGATAATATAGGAATTAGCAAGAAATATGGAAATATACAAGGTGATTATAAAAAATGGGCATCAATTTCTAGCAATTTATCTACAAATCAAATTAATTCAATATTAAATGACTATAAGTCTAGAACAAAACTTATAGATACAATTATTGATAGAGTTATAGAAAGTAATATAAATGGTATTGTTATAGATTTTAACCAGGATCAGCAAAAAGAAAGTGTATTAAGATTTGTAATAGAAATTGCACCAAGACTTAGGGAATTTGGAATAACAACAAGTATTGTGTTAAACGAAAATATTGAAAAAAGTAATTATATAAATATTGTAGATTACATTGTAGAATAGGAGAAACAAATGAAGGATTTAATAAAAAATAAAAAAACATTAATTGCAGTAGGAATTATTGCAATACTAGTGCTAATAATTAGTTTTACAATATGGTATTTTACATCAATTTCACGTGTTAGTAAAAATGAAGAAGAAATAGAAATTACAATACCTCTTGGAAGTGGAAGTAGTACAATAGCAGATATATTAAAAGAAAATAATTTAATAAAAAGCAAAACAGCATTTAAGATATATGTAAAAATAAATAAAGTATCAGATTTTCAAGCAGGTAAATATTATTTAAAGCAAAACATGAATGTAAAAGAAATTACTGAAATGCTAAAAACCGGTATAATGCATGATCCAAATCAAATAAATATAACTTATTTAGAAGGAAAAAACTTTAGATGGCTTGCAAGTAAAATTGCTGAAGTAACTAATAATACAGAAGAAGACGTAATGAAACTATTAGAAGATAAAGACTATATTGATTCACTGATAGAAAAATATTGGTTTTTAGCAGAAGAGATAAAAGATGAAAACATATATTATTCATTAGAAGGATATTTATTTCCAGATACTTATGCAATAGAAAATAAAGATACAACAATAGAAGAAATATTTGAAAAAATGCTAAATAGAATGGAAGACATTTTAGACCAATATAAAGAGGAAATAGAGGAGAGTAAATATGATGTGCACGAAATCCTAACAATTGCTTCTATAATAGAAACAGAATCGATGAGCGATGAAGGAAGAAAAGATGTATCTAGTGTAATTTATAATAGATTAAATAAAGGAATGGCAATACAAAGTGATGTTACAACATATTATGCAGTAAAAGTTGATATGGGAGAAAGAGATTTGTATCAAAAAGAATTAGATACATATAATCCATACAATACAAGAGGTCCAAATATGGAAGGAAAACTTCCAATAGGTCCAATATCATCTGTAAGCAAGAATAGTATAGAAGCTGCACTAAATCCGAGTAATACAGATTATATATTTTTTGTAGCAGATAAAAATGGAAAACTTTATTTTACAAAAACAGTAAGTGAGCATAATAGTATAGTAAGTAAATTAAAATCACAAGGATTATGGTATGAATATTAGAAAAAAATCTCCCGCAAGAAGTCTTGCGGGAGAAAGGATTTTACCAAGTTTCAATAATACCAGGAAGTTCCAGACTCTTAAATTTTTCATAGGCATCTTTATCTTCAAACTTAATATAGACACCAATTTCTAAGAAATTACAACCCTTAGGATTAAATTTGATGTTTTTTTGAGAAACTCCAAGAGTAATAGCTTTTTTACGGATTGTATCCGCATATTCTTGTTGAATTTTTGCTGCAAAATAAAACTTATCCATTTCTTTCTTGTCTCCTTTATAATAAATTCAGCTTTTAAAATCTATACCATTAAATGGAAAAAAGCAAGAAAAATACGTCGATAATAAACGACAAAAAATGACAAGAAAAATATATTAATATAAATAAAATGAAACAATATAGAATAAAAAGATTAAGGCACGGAGATAAACTCCGTGCCTGGTTTCTGTTTAGGAATTCTTGAGTTTTTTCATCATCATTTTCTTATAACCTTCAACGTCAGGCTGATCGAAGGGGTTAACTTCGATAGCATAACCGCTTATGGGACAAGCCCACTCAAAAATCTCCATTGAGAAAGCAATCCATTCGATGCCGGAAGGACAATCAAATTTGGTACAAGGATTGGGATTAGGACCAATTGTTGAATGCGCTATAAAGCTGCCTTCCGTAGCGGCTTTATTTACTTCAGAAAGCGAGTGACCCACAAGATAATCCAGACCATCCTTTAAATTGGATTCCGGGAAAACGATATCAATGGAATTAAGCCAATTATAGTACGTTTCAATAAAAGTGTCTCTTAGACCACCCTGTATGAGCTGACCCAATGAATGCAAATCCTTTGAAATTTCAAAGCAATGAGGAATTAAGCCTTTTCCGTCTTTGCCTTCACTTTCGCCGAATAACTGTTTCCACCACTCCGCAAAGGATCTCAAGCAAGGGTTGTTAAATGCAAACATTTCTACCAAATATCCAGCAAGATATTTAAGGTAGCGGTTATTTGCATAGTGGACAGCCAGATTATCGATTGAAGAATAACATACTTCATCTGCAAGAGCTGCAGCATTAAGAAGTTTATCAGTATCAATGCCAGCAACTGCAACGGGAAGCATGCCGACTGCAGTAAATACAGAATATCTTCCGCCGATATTATCCGGAATAATGAATGATTCCCAACCGTTGTCGTTTGTGAGATTTCGACCAGTACCTTTACTTTTGTCTGTTACTGAGTAGACAGTGGGGGCTGTACCATGAATCTTTTTGTGAAGTTCATAGAAATAACGCAGAGCCAGTCCCGGTTCAAGTGTAGTTCCGCTCTTACTTATAAAGATAATACAGTAAGAGTCATCGCCGATAAGGCGTTCGATGTTTTTCCAGTCTGAAGCGCTGATAGATGCAACAAAATGAACTTTTGTGGAGCAAGGTGCTTTAAATGAATTGGGATCACCAATTGCAGCGTCAATAAAAGTTTTCGCTCCCAAATAGGAACCTCCGATGCCGATAACAACTGCATGTTTAAATTCCTTTTGGATTTTGGCAGCAGTTTCTTTCAGCCGTGCGTATTCTTCCGACTTAAGATATGATGCTGACCAGTTCATCCAGCCGCGCATTTCTGCGCCTGCACCGGTACCGTTAATAAGGGTTTCATAACCTTTTTTTATGGCAGGTGCGATTTCGAGTTTTTCAGGTGTTTCAAACCTGAGAGTGTTGAGGACTTTTGCCATGTAAAAAACTTCCTTTCAGAAAAATATTTTACTGCGTATTAAGCAGTTTAAAAGATTATAACACTAAAGTAGACAAAAGTCAAATTATGTAAATGTAAAAGTCAATATAAAATTGATAAAAAAATACAAAGTTAAATTGATAAAAAAATCCAATATAGATTTACCAGAAACTGGTATTTGTTTTAGCCAGTTTCTGATTATATTTTATTTTCTATTTTCAACTTCTTCTAGTTTATCTTTTAATCGATAAGATTGCCCTGTTATTTTAACAACATTAGAATGGTGTAATAATCTATCTAATATTGCATTAGCTAAAGTATTATCACTAAATATTTCTCCCCATTTTGAAAACGGTTGATTTGTAGTAATTATTGTTGAATGTTTTTCATATCTTCTAGCAATTAACTGGAAGAAAAGATTTGCGCCATCCTTATCTACAGGTAAATAGCCTATTTCATCTATTATCAAAAGAGAATATTTACAAAAGTTTTTTAGCCTTTGTTCTAGCCTATTCTCAGCATGAGCCTTTTTTAACTGAAGTATCAAATCATGACATTGTATGAAGTACACAGAATATCTTTTCTTAGCAGCTGCAATTCCTATTGCAGTGGCTAAATGAGTTTTTCCTACACCACTAGTTCCAACAAAAAGAATATTTTCATTATTTTCTAAAAATCTTAGCGTTTCTAAATCTAAAATTTGTTTCTTATTTACACTAGGTTGGTAATTAAAATCAAAATCTTTTACCTCTTTCTCAAATGGAAAAGCAGATACAATAACTTGTAATCTAGCAGCTCTTTCATCTCTAAATTCAATTTCTTTCTGTGTTAATTCATACAATGCATCAGTTAAAGTTATATCTTTTCCTTCTATAGACGTTAGATAATTCGGTAAGTAACTTACCATTTTATCTAATTTTAATGTTTCTAAATTATTTATTAATTTATTGTAATTAATCATTTTTATTTCAGCTCCTTAACTTAAAAATATATCCATTTTACTTAAATTTTCTTTAATAAATTCATCAATTTTCTCATCAGTAGCACCTTTTAGAGCATCTGACCTTAATATTTCATGAACATGTTTTTTTTTGTAATTTAAATATTTGCCAGAAATTTTATGCGTAGCAATTAAATCTGTTGTATAATATATATTAAGAGTATCTTCATTTTCGTAAACTGTTAGGTACTCGCCAATATATTTAACAGGAACAGAATATTTATGTTTTTTATATGTAATCATAGATTCATTAGAAACCTTGTAGCCTTTATTTTGGCGGAAATATTGGCTAATGCAATCTGCAGGAGGTAAGGAACTTAAATATTTCTGTTCCTCTTTTAATCTATCGCTAGGTTTCTCAACTAAATTAATATCTTCATTATTAATTTCAATCATCAAATTATTTACAATTACTTCTAATTCTTCAATAGTACTAAATTCTTTATTATATACTTTTAAACGATCCATTAGTTTAGCAACACATTCAATCTTACCTTTAGTTTGAGGTCTATATGGTCTACAAGTATTAAAAACAAAACCAAGATCTTTAGCAAATTGAGAAAACTTTTTATTAATTACAACAGCACGATATGTAGAAGAAAGTCTATCAACAACGGTAGCCATGTTATCAAAAAGAATCTCATGAGGTACACCACCAAATGCCTTGCAAGCGTGTAAAATACATTCAAACAAAGTATCTTGTGTTCTATCTAAAGTTAATTCAATATATTTATATCTTGAATATCCTAAAATCATTAGAAATATATTAATTTCAAATTGTTTGCCATTTTTATTAATTATTTTAAAGTTTTCTTTCCAGTCTACTTGTGCCTGAAATCCGAGGAGTAGTTTCAAATCTCATAGTAGCTTTACTTTGTTCTTCTTGCTTATGTTCTTTAATGAATGATGTTTAAATACTTATTTACAGTATTAATTGAACAATTAAATCTTCTAGCAATTTCACTTTTGTTTATCAAATTTTTCACCTCCTTCATTTGCAACATTGCATTAAATATATCTTTTCTCATAAATTACCAACTCCTTCCATAAAATATTTCTTTATTTTTAAGAAAAGATATATTAATTATACAAAAATTTGCATCAAAAAAACTGATAGAATTCTATCAATTTTATTTTGAATTTTTCTATCAGTTTTATTTTACACTTTACAGTAAAATTATCCGAGGGGTAAAAATTAAAAATATAGATTAACTGTAGGGGCGACTAGTAGTCGCCCGCTCTTCCAAGAAAATGCTTAAAAAACCCAATTAACAAAATTAAAAAAAAATCAAAAAAAATATTGACAATGAATATAAAAGAGTAGTATAATCATTCTTGTCAGTTCAAAATGCAGATGTGGCGGAACTGGCAGACGCACAGGACTTAAAATCCTGCGGTTGAATAAACCGTGCCGGTTCGATTCCGGCCATCTGCACCAAGAAAGAGTAAGAGTTCAAGCAATTCATACTCTTTCTTTTTTTGTGCAATTTTTACAATTTGCTAATCTTTTGCTAATCCAATTATTTGTTAGCTTATTTTTAAAAGTTTATCAAAAGTATCTGCAACTTCCATATTAGTTTCTTCATATATATGTGAGTATATATCAAGCGTAATTCTAATATTACTATGCCCTAACCTTTCAGATATTACTTTTGGCTCTACGTGTTCTTTTAATAGTAAAGATGCGTGAGTATGTCTTAAATCGTGAAAACGAATTAAAGGTAAATTATTTTGTTTTAACAAATCTCTAAATTTATGATTTAACCTAGTAGGATGAATAGGATTTCCATCTATTTGTGAACATACTAAATCTAAATCGTTGTAATTATTACCTAATCTATTTTTTATAGTTTGTTGTTTTATTTTATACTCTTTTAATATATTTATAAGTGTTAAAGGCATACTAATTTTTCTAATACTATTTTCTGTTTTAGGACTAGAAAAGATTAATCCATTTTCAGTAGGGTATAATGCTTGAACTACATTTAAAGTTCCTTGTGCTAAATCGATATTCTTCCAAGTAAGGCCTAAAATTTCACCTCTACGCATACCGGTATAGATTGCTATCATAACTGGAATATATATATCTGTATTAGATATTACATTTATCAATTCTGTTATTTCTTTATTATTTAATACTAAAGGTTTATATTTTTCTGGTTTAGGTGTATCTACACAATCTGCAACATTTCTAATTATAAATTGCCATTTTATAGCTTGATTTAATGCACAATGTATAATTCTATGGAAATATAAAATAGTTTTATTAGATAAGCCTTTTTTAGAACATTTGGTATAAAAAAATTGTAAATGCATAGGTTTTAAGTCTTCTAATTTTATATGACCTAATTCTTCTAATATGTAGTTATCTAAGTTTCTTCTATAGCTCTCATAAGTAGTAGGTGAAAGATTATTTAGACAATGTTGTTCATACCAAAAATCTAAATATTGTCTAACATTAATATCCTTGCTATCAATAAATGTTCCGGTATCTAATTCTCTTAATTTCTCTGTTAAAAATTTTTCAGCATCTTTTTTATCGCCTCTTACAGTATACCATTTATATTTCTTTTTATTTGTTTTTTTATCTTTTCCTAAATATATTGAAATTGACCACGAACCTTTAGTTCTTTGTTTTATATGACCTCTCAAAATTCCTCCTTCCTGCTTTCAAGTTCTATGCAATTATATAACGTTTTCGTTAGATATGCAACCACTTATAAAGCTCGTTTTTTAATATTCTTATAGACTTACCAATTTTAATAATAGGAAAACCTTTTTCTTTTGTTAAAGAATATGCTTTTGAACGGCTTATTTTTAATAGTTTAGCCATTTCTGTAACAGTTAATAAATCACTCATTTTGCTTCACCTCACAATCGTGAATAAAAGCTAATTTATTATTTACCTCTGCTTCAAAAGAAGTATTTTTATTTGATAAATATTTTTTAGTATCTCTGTATAGATTTGAAAAAGCATCATCCATATTTACATTATTTTTTCTTGCAGAATATGAGGTAATACTACCTACAATATTTGGTATTAAAATTTTAGCATCTGCATCAATTTGTTTTTGTTTTTCAATAAGACCACAAGAAGAAAAGTTATTATATGTATTTTGGATTTCTAACCAATCTTTATTAATACTACAACGTTCGACTCTTGTATTAGTTCTATCAATTTTAATAATCCATTTATTTGTGCAATATTTCCACAAATCTTGTAAATGCTCAAGAACATCATTTATAGTATTAATATTAAATTGCCTTAAAAACTCTGATTTTATTTCAAATTCGATATTCCAAACATTTTTAATGTTCATAGAATTGTTTTTCCATATTTCATAAAACCAAGTTTTATGCCTAACCTCTTGAATTTCTAAACTTTTATTGTAAATTCTACAATATATATTTTTTGATTTTCTACTACCAAAAGTAAGAGCATTAATATTGTTTCCAGTATGAAACACTTGTCTTTTCTTAAAATCACCTTTATAACTTATTTCGCAATCTTTAACAAAATCAATATCTGATATATGACAGCACAAATCTAATCTAAAAACTTTTTCATTTATAATGTTTCCAAATGTTTCTACAATCCAGTTATATATAATGCTCCAAGAATGAGATAAACCATAAGCCCAAAGATATTCGGAACTTATTCTGATTTGTATTGGTAAAAAATTTTTCAATTTTGATTTATATTGAGCAATATCTACTTGAAAGCCACTATTCTGCAATAAATAAGCATATCCTTTTTTACCATTTGCAGACAACGTAAATGACATATCATTTAATCTAATCAAATGTTTATATGATGCATTTTCTAAACTATATAATTTAGCATTTTCTTTTTCCTTTTCTAAATATTTTAAAATTTGTTCAGCCTCTTGTTCATAATTTTCAGTATCAACTAAAACACAAATTGTATCTATATTTTCTATGAAATTCATTTTAAAATCTCCTTTCAAATTTAAATTTGGCGTTGTGACGGCTACTAATAGTAGGGTGCGCCTTTTTATTTTTCACTTGCTTATTGTTTAGTTTATGCCTTTTGTAAGATTTGTGTAAAGGTTTCCCTCGCTTTGCTCGGCATAAATGACCTTTACTCAAATCTAAAAAAGGCATTTCTGTCAGTTAAGGCAAGTAAAAGATAAACTAAAAATAAGCTAAATCAATAAATTTATTGCAATAAAATATTAATTTGAAAGGATTATAGTTTTTATAAAATATGAAATCAATATAAAATTCAACAAAGTTGATTTTCTTATCAACTTTTGTGTGCTATAATCTTTCAGAGGTGATAAAAAAGTGCCATATTATAAAATGTTAAGAAAAGTAATAGCTAATACTAATTACACTCAAGAAGAAATTGCTAAACGTTGCACAGAATTGGGAGAAAAAATAAGTAAATCTTATTTAAATAAATTATTAAATAATAAACAACAAGCACCAACAGAAGAAATATCAAGAGCAATAGCAAAAGTATGCAATTGTGATGAAAGATTACTTGTAATAGAAGGATATTTAGATAAAGCACCAAAAGAAATAAGAGATGCTTTTATTTCTATAAAATATACAACAATGTTATACAGTATAAATGTTTTTGAGAATAATATTGATAAAAATACGATTGAAGAATTAAAAGTAAAACTTCAAGAAGAAGAACTTTCTGATTTTGTTATACAATTAATAGACAATGGAAATAATATTATAAATATGAAAGAACTAGGATTTGAAATAGAAGCGGAAAATGATAGATTAGTTTGTAAATTAACAAATCCTATTACATTTAAAGTTGAAGATGATTCAATGAGTCCATTAATTAAAAAAGACGATGAAATAACAATTGAAATGAAAAATAGATATATTAATAGTGATATAGTTGTTGTTAGCATAAAAGGACAAGAAGGAATACTAATAAGGCAAGCGGTATTTTTAGGTAGAGAAATTGAACTTACACCTTTAAACAAAAAATATGAGGTAAAAAAATATAATCAAAATGAATTAACTATTTTAGGTAAAGTAAAAAAAGTAATTACAGAAATTTAAATAATTTAAAGCAACCAAACCACTTTCGACATTGAAATGTCAGGAAAGTGGTTTTTCTATTGCTATTAAAATTAATTTAAAAATATATCTGTAATATTTTTATTAAGAGCATTAGCTATTTTAGACATAACATTAAATGAGGGGTTATTTCTTCCACCGTGTTCTAAATGTGAAAGATAACCAATAGAAACATTTGATAAATAAGCTAATTCTAATAATGTTATTCCTTTTTCTTCTCTAAATTGTTTTATCTTATTTTCCATAAAAGACCTCCAATAATCATATTAAAATTATTATATAACGAAAACGTGAGTTATGCAAGAAAAATATATCATATAAAATGTAGATAATAAAAATAGGAGGTAATTTATATGTTAAAGTTAAACGTTATAGAATTATTAGAAAAGAAAGGTAAAACAAAATATTGGTTATTTAATCAATTAGATATGAGTTATACAAACTTTAATAATATTATTTCAAATAAAACTAAATCTATAAAATATTCAAACATAGAAAAATTTTGTGAAATACTAGGATGTGAACCAAATGAATTATTTAAAAAAACGAAATAAAAAGAATGAAAACAATAAAGTTATTAATAAATATAAAGAAAATATTATCAAAGAATTAAAAAATATTTATAAACCATATGAGTCTAAAGATATGAGAATTATAATAGAACAATTTCCTAATATAATTCTAAATATAGAATATACAAACAAAAATGTAGATTACTCTTGGAATGCATATATTGCCATATTACATTTGTATGTAAAGAAAGAATTTGTAATGATTTTTCAAAGAAATAGTGAAAAAATAATGGAAATTGCAGAAAAAGTATTTGACGATATTAATACAGCGAATGAATTAATCTTTAAAAATGATATGTTTTTCAGATTAAGAGGAATAAAAATTGCAGAAATTATAGAAGACACTGAGCAGATGCTTAAAGTACCTAAGAAAGTAAAAAATGACACATTAAAATTAGCAATGAATGATGCCAACAAATTTATATTAGATAAAAATTATACTTCTGCATTAGATAGAATACATACATTTTTTATGGGTTATATTAGAGAAGATTTAAAATGTAAAAATATAGAATACACAGAAACTGAAACTTTAAACCAATTATTTAAAAAGTTATATTCTTATTATGAAAATAAAGAATCATTAGATAAAAAAATAGGTACAATTTTAAAAAGCATGACAGGTGCAATATCTTCTATTAATGATTTAAGGAATAAAAACAGTTTATCACACCCTAATGAATACATAGTAAATCAAAGAGATGCAAAACTTGCAATTGATGCTGTTAGTTTGATAATAAATTATTTGGAAAAGATAACTTGCTAATCTTTTGCTAATCTAATTTAAAAATACTATATAAAATTAGATAATACATAAAAAACATAATGAACTTGAAAGCATTGAAAAATCTAAATTATTTAATATTTAATGCTACTAAATAACACATAAAAAATTTGTTTTTTGTAGCTTAAAATCCTGCGGTTGAATAAACCGTGCCGGTTCGATTCCGGCCATCTGCACCAAGAGAGAGTAAGATTTGAGACAATTCTTACTCTCTTATTTTTTTGTAAAAATTTAGGGAAGTTCTAATGGAGTTCTAATGAGTTTATAATTTTAAATGTTGAAAAATATATAGAATTAAATAAATATTCTTGAAAAATTTAAAAACAATTGATATCATAAATTTATAAAATTACATAATTAAGAAAGGTGTATAAATAAACATGATAAAAGAAGAAATACAAAAAAGAATATATGATTGCCAAAATGATGAAGATATAAAGGCGTTTATAATTGAGAGAATAAAAGAATTAGAAACAGATGAAGAAAAAATGGTTGGGCAAAATTATACAGATAGTTTTAATGACTTTATTTCTGAAAATATACATTATAAACCAGCAGATAGATTAGGTGACAAAGAATGTCCTGATCTAGTTTATGATGATATGGAGCCATATGTTTCGTTAATTAAGTCAATAAGAAAAAGTCCATGGTATAATGAATTAACATTATTTACAACAATATTTTTTGAAATATATGGATATTTACCCAATAGTGGAGATATAGGTTTAGAACGTTATTTTACATATCAATCACATGTAAATGAAGGAAAAAT
The DNA here is from genome assembly GCA_045602745.1 of Clostridia bacterium. Classification (GTDB taxonomy): domain Bacteria; phylum Bacillota; class Clostridia; order TANB77; family CAG-508; genus CAG-452. The sequence continues at coordinate 27,462 of JAZSCD010000062.1, forward strand.
TTCTATAAAAGATATAAAAAATAAAGAGTGTGCATTTTGCTCAGAAAATTCTGGGCTTTCTCATAATATGTTTAAATTATTAGGAATTGATTCTTCAGTAATAGTTGGTAGAAGAAATAATGAACCTCATGCATACAACATAATTTATCCCAATGGATATGAAAATAATCCTGCGGTAATATATGATCTATCACATCATATTGATTTTATTGATAAAGAAGGAAATAAAAGGTCCTTTGGGTATTACAAGGTTTTGTCGGAAGATGATTATGAAAAAATGAAAAATGGAGAAAGTGTCACTTTAGATATTTCATCTTCGGGAGAAAAATTAAAACAACTGTATGGTTGGAATGGTGCGTTAGATGGATTTGATATGAAAAAAGAGTATCCTACTTATGGTATCGGATTAGGCAAGACAAGGTTACAAAGAAAAAATAGTGAATTATCTTCAATGGAAATGGAAGATAAAAAAATTCAAGAAGAACAGCAAAGAATAGAACAAAAGGATATTAATGGACAAAATATTGAATAAGTGAGGTTTATATGAAGCATAAAGAACAAGAAAAATCATTAACAGCAGTTAATGAGAATAGTATATTTTATAGAATTAAAAAGTTTTTTAGAAATTTATTATATAAAACAAATAATAATACTAATAAATTAATTGCTATTACAGGAACAAGTACTAATAGCAGTATAGAAAGTAATAAAAACTCTTTTATGGAAACAATTAAAAATATTGAAAATGGTGAAACTAAACTGTTAAAACTTCAAAAACAATATCGTAGTGGAGAAATAAAAGAAGGAGAACTTACAGAGGAAGAAGTAAATTCTTTATGTGCTTTATATGATAAACAAATTGAAAATTTAAGGAACTCAAATGAAACAAGAAAACAAAAGCTTTTAGAATATAGAAGAAACTTGCAAACTGATAATTAAGTTTAAATGAAGTGATAGATTGAACTATTACTTCATTTTTTGAATTTTAATCTATTTTACGATTATAATAGTGAGCTTACTGCTACAAAAGTTCTAATGTAGTTCTAATGAAGCACAAAATAATTGGCCATTTTAAAATTTATTGATTTATAAGGTTTTATATCAAAAAATAACCAAAATTAAAAAGCAAGATGAAAAGCATATTGAGTTTTTATCTTGCTTATAAATATTATAAGTAGTATTAGAAAATAAAT
>JAZSCD010000063.1:0-17454 GCA_045602745.1 Clostridia bacterium
AAATTAGCAATATCAAAAGCTGGAGAACTATACTATATAGACGGAGAAGTAAATGACAAAGAAAAAGAATGGATAAAAGAATTAGGAATAACAGAATATGTAGGAAAGATAGAACCAATAGAAGAACTACCAACATTAGAATTAGTACAAATAGATGAAGGAACTTATACAGACCATACATTAATAGGATTTGATATAACTTTTAATAGTTTTGAACAATTATATCCTGTAATTGAACAATTCTACATTAATAATAAAGAAGAAGATTGGCCTGACACCTTAGAACATTGGTTAGTAGGAATGTATAATGAAGATAATGAAACAGATTATAGTACAGTAGAAGAAACAGGTAAAACACTTGAGGAGTTAGTTTTAGATTATTGGTTTGAGGGTGAATACAATCCCCGTGTGGTATCTACTTTGGTTATCAGACTGGAAGATTTTATGATTAGTATAAAAAGACCTAATAGTACAATAGCTACATTTAATGATTATATTAATTATAACCCTAGTGAACCTCTTGAGGGACTATATTGGTATGAAAGTTTAGACAGATATTGCTATTCGGCAACACAAACAGGAACGTACGAAATAACACTTTCATTTGCGGATTATGAAATAACAGATACAATAACAATAGAAGAATTTTAACAAGTAAAATGTAGAGAAAAAAATCTCTACATTTTTTATATTTTTTTACTATTTGATTGAAAAGTGAAAATTAATCGTATATAATTACCATGAAATCAAACATAATATAATGGGAGGTAAAAAAATGAATGAAGATGTAAACATTCAAGAAATGATTGACAAACTAGTAAGTAATGCTAATAAAGCATTAGAAGAATATATGAAATTAGATCAAGAACAAATAAATAACATCGTATATAATATGTCACTTGCAGGTTTAGATAATCATACGGAACTTGCAAAACTAGCAGTAGAAGAAACAGGAAGAGGAGTGTATGAAGATAAAATTATAAAAAATATATTTGCAACAGAATATATTTGGCACTCTATAAAATATGAAAAAACAGTTGGTATAGTTAAAGAAAATGAATTAGAAGGATATGTAGAAGTTGCAGAACCAATAGGAGTAATTGCAGGTGTAACACCTGTTACAAATCCAACATCTACAACAATGTTCAAATCTTTAATTTGTGCAAAAACAAGAAATCCAATAATATTTGGATTCCACCCATCAGCACAAAAATGTTCTGTAAGAGCAGCAGAGATTTTAAGAGAAGCTGCAATAAAAGCAGGAGCACCAGAGAACTGTATACAATGGATTGAATTCCCATCAATAGAAGCGACTAGTAGCTTAATGAACCATCCAGGAGTATCATTAATACTTGCAACAGGTGGTTCTGGAATGGTAAGAGCAGCATACAGCTGTGGTAAACCAGCATTAGGAGTTGGACCAGGAAATGCACCATGCTATATAGAAAAAACTGCAAAAGTAAAAAGAGCATGTACAGATTTAATGTTATCAAAAACATTTGATAATGGTATGATATGTGCATCTGAACAAGCAGTTGTAGTAGATAAAGAAATTCAAGAAGAATTTGAAAACTACATGAAAGAAAATAACTGTTATTTCTTAAACGAAGAAGAAATTAGAAAAGTATCGGATTATGTTATAAATCCAGAAAAACAAGCATTAAATCCAAACGTTGTAGGAAAATCAGCAGCTTGGATAGCTGAGCAAGCTGGTGTAACAGTTCCAGAAAAAACAAAAATATTATTAGCAAAATTAGATGATGTAGGGGCAGATTACCCATTATCTAGAGAAAAATTATCACCAGTACTTGCATATTTTGTTGTAAATAGTACAGAAGAAGGATTTGATAAATGCAAGAAAATGCTAGAATTTGGTGGATTAGGACACTCTGCAATAATCCATAGCGAAGATGATGAAGTTATAGAAAACTTTGGAACTCAAATGAAAGTAGGAAGAATTATTGTAAATTCTCCATCAGCACAAGGAGCAATAGGAGATATATATAATACAAACACACCATCACTTACACTTGGTTGTGGTTCTTATGGAAAAAATAGTACAACATCAAATGTATCAACACAAAACTTAATAAATAGAAAGAAAATTGCTAAAAGGAGAGTTAATATGCAATGGTTTAAAATTCCACCAAAAATTTATTTTGAAAAAAATGCAATACAATATTTAGAAAAAATGAACAATATATCAAGAGCATTTATTGTAACAGATCCAACAATGGTGAAATTAGGATATGTAGATAAAGCATTATATTATTTAAGAAAAAGAGAACAATATTGCCACTCTAAAATATATTCAGATGTGGAGCCAGACCCAGATGTAGATACAATAATGCGTGGAGTAGAAGAAATGAAAAACTTTAATCCAGATGTAATTATTGCAATTGGTGGAGGTTCAGCAATAGATGCTGCAAAAGGTATGTGGTTATTCTATGAACATCCAGAAGCTACATTTGATGGATTAAAACAAAAATTTATGGATATAAGAAAAAGAGTTGTAAAATTCCCTAACTTAGGAGATAAAGCAAAATTTGTTGCTGTTCCAACAACTTCAGGAACAGGAAGCGAAGTAACAGCATTCTCTGTTATAACAGATAGAAAAAATGGAAATATAAAATATCCTTTAGCAGATTATGCTTTAAGACCAGATGTTGCAATAATAGACCCACAATTTGTACTTTCACTTCCAAAAAGTGCAACAGCAGATACAGGTATGGACGTATTAACACATGCTTTAGAAGCTTATGTATCTAATATGGCAAGTGATTATACAGATGGATTAGCACTTCAAGCAATAGATATAGTATTTGACTATTTAAAAAGAGCATATGATAATGGAGCAGAAGATATAGAAGCAAGAGAAAAAATGCATAATGCAAGCTGTATAGCTGGTATGGCATTTACAAATGCATTCCTTGGATTAAATCACAGTATGGCTCATAAATTAGGTGGAGAATACCATATACCACACGGAAGAGCAAATGCAATATTACTTCCATATGTAATAAAATACAACGCTGAAAAACCAACAAAATTTGCAGCATTCCCTAAATACGAATACTTTATAGCAGATAAAAAATATGCAAAAGCAGCAAAATTTGCTGGAGTAGCAGGAAATTCTGATGAAGAAAGCGTAAATAATTTAATTGAAGCTGTAAAACAATTAATGAGAGATTTAGGTATGCCAATGTCTATAAAAGAATGTGGAGTGCCAGAAGATGTATTTATGGCAAACTTACAAGGATTAGCAGAAAGAGCACATGATGATCAATGTACAGGAGCAAATCCACGTTATCCATTAGTAGAAGAAATAAAAGAAATATACAAAAAAGCATATTATGGAGAATAAAATTTACAAATTAATTTTAAAGGCAAAAATAATGTAGGGGCGGATTCCATATCTGCCCTAAATTAATTTGCAAAAATAATATGAATATGTTAAAATAACTAATACAGTAGCTTTTAGTTATGTTTTCCAATTGGAAGACAAGTATTCCTTAAACCTTTTTAAGGAAAAGAAGCAGCTGAATAACCAGCAAAGGAGGCAAAAAGACTTATGCTGGATAATATCGGAGAAATAGGTGCCAAGGTAACACTTGGTATATTCTTCGGAATTCTCCTTCTTTGTGCCGTTTGTGGCATAGTATATGGAGGATAAAAAAACACTCAAAACAGAGAAATCTGTTTTGGGTATTTTTTTTATTAATTCTGTAACCAAAATTTAAAATTTGCATACTATACCATATAAATATAAGTTAAGGAGGTAAAAAAGTATGCCAGACGAAAGAAATTGCGGTTGTGGATGCGGTAATAATGGTATAGGAGGGTTATTTGGAGGATGTGGAAATGATTGTTCTATATTATTCTTTATAATAATATTCTTACTATTATTTACAAACTGTGGTTGCGGAGGAGGAAGAGGCTGCTGCTAAATCCATAAAGTACTTAAACAACAAAAGGGTTAGAACTTTCTAATCCTTTTATTTTATGCCAAGAATAAATTATTGAAAAAATAATATTACATTTATATTACAAATATCCAAAATATTGACTTGTAAAAAACTATAATCTATAATAAGCATAACAAAAATGTAATTAATATTTAGTATTTGGTAATTGAAACAAATCACCAAATTTTCAATACCAAACTTAAAAAGTGAAAGGAGAAACAAAAGATGTTAAAAAATAAAAAACAAGATGCAAACGCTGTAGGGGCCACTAGGAGTCGCCCGCACTTCGAAGAAATCACCATAAAAAATCAAAAAGGTATCACATTAATTGCCCTAATTATCACAATAATAGTAATGTTAGTATTAGTAGGAGTAACAGTAAATGTAGCATTAACAGGAGGATTATTTGAAAAAGGAGAAAAAGCAGCATATCAAACAAATGTAGCAACAATAAAAGAAAAGTTAGCATTAAAAAAAGCAGAAGAGTTAGCAGATAACAATGGAAGAGCAAAAGACGATTATGGAATAACATTTGCAGATTTAGAATTAACAGGAAATTTAGAAGATTTAAAGACACAATTAGCAATATCAAAAGATGGAAACTTATATTATATAGAAGATGCAGTAAACGAAAAAGAAAAAGCATGGTTAGAAGAAATAGGAATAACAAAATATAGAGAAGAAATAGAAGAACCACCAACATTAGAATTAGAACAAATAGATGCAGGAACTTATACAGACCATACATTAATAGGATTAAATATAACATTTAACAGTTTTGAACAACTATTGCCAGTGATTGAAAGTTATTCTATTGAAGTAAATGGAATAAGTCTAGAAGAATGGGCTATAATGATCTATAATTATGTAAATGATACTTCTTATACAACTATAGAAGAAACAGGAATGTCAGCAGAAGATATTTTTATAGAATATGAATTAGAAGGAAAAAATAATTACATATATATTGATACTGCAATAGTTGTCGAAAACCCATCTACAACAATTAAAATAACAAGACCAGATGGTACTACAGGTACATTTACTTATGGAGGTGAATTCAAGGAAAGTGAAGAACTTGAAGGTGTATACAATTACCACACCCTTAGCGAGTTAGAATGTGAGGGATGTTGTTATTCAGCAACTCAAACAGGAACATATACAATAGAAATAAATGTATTAGATTATGTTTTAACAGATACAATAACAATCGAGAACTTTTAGGATATTAATAAATTTATAAAATAATTAACAAAAGGGTTAGAGTTTTCTAATCCTTTTGTTTTTATAGAGATAAAATGTATTTTATGAGGGGGCTGTCCCAAAATTCCCTTACTAATTATATTGTGAAAAATGTACTAAAATTCCACAAATTTGCCAAGGATTTTTTATTATTTTACCTTGACTTGCATTTTTTTATAATATATACTGTAAATGTAGAAAATAGACTAAAAATTACGAAAGAGGAGAAGAAAATGCAAACAAAAAAGAAATTACAATTTAATAAGAAAAGTCTATGTATTTTAATTCTTTTTGTTATTATATATTCACTAATTGGTTTTGTAAAACCAATTCAAATAGTATCATATGGAGCAACATATACATATACAAAATCATCTAATAATCTACCATCAAACTTTGACGAAATGTATCCAGGTTATAAAACATTAATAAATACACTTGTTAAAAATCATCCAACATGGACTTTTAATTTATATGAAACAGGATTAGATTGGAATACAGTTATATCAAACGAAAGTAGGCATGGAAAGAATTTAGTGCAAGTAGGACATTATACTTCAGACTGGGGATGTTCATGTAATACTGCATATGATGGAGCAAGCTGGAAATGTGCATCACATTTGGCAGTTTCGTACATGATGGATCCAAGAAACTTTTTAAATGAATATGATGTTTTTCAGTTTCAAGAATTAAATTCATCAAATGGAGATGAAGCAGCAGTAAGGTCAATGATTAGTGGTACTTTTATGGATACAGATACAAATAGAGAAGATTCAGTAAAAGGAATAATGAATGCTGCTACTACATATAATATTAATCCATATTTTATTACAGCAAAAATAATACAAGAACAATCAAATTCTGGTTCAGTACTTTCATTAGGACAAGGATATGATGTAAATGGCGATGGAACAAACGAATATGTAGGAGTATATAATTTATTTAATATAGGTGCATATCCAACAAGTGATGCAGGGACAATAGAAAATGGATTAAAATATGCAAATTCTAAAGGATGGACAACCATGTATAAAGCTATATTAGAGGGATCACAATTTTTAAAAGATGATTATATTGCAAAAGGACAAAGTACAACATATTTTCAAAAATTTAATGTAGTAGATGCAAGTAATTTATATGGACATCAGTACATGACAAATGTATGGGGAGCATATTCAGAAGGAAGATTAATGAGAAGTAAATATATAAAATATGGCATTTACGATAATCAATTTGTATTTACAATTCCTTTATATAATAATATGCCACAAATGGAAGGAGAACTTGTATATGTTAATGTATCTGGTACATTAACATTAAGAAATTCACCAGGAGGAAGTTCTTTGCTAAATATGGATGCAGGGAGAATAATTTTAAGAACTGAAAAAGCTACAAGCAAAACAGGAGAATATTATTATGATAAAGTTGTTACTCCCTATGGACAAGGATACATGGCAAGAGAAAAAGAAGGAGTTAAAACATATTTAGTACCATTAACATTAATAGAAGCAGAAGATAATATTACTGAAGATACAAGTTTAAATAATAGTTTTTCAGAGCCAGATGAAAATGGAATAATAACAACAGAACCAAATACAACAGTAAACCATTTAAAAGAAAAGTATCCTAATGCTGTTATAGTAAATAGCGAAGGTACAGAAATAGTTGAAGATGCATTAGTTGGAACTGGTGCAAAAATTAAAATAGATGGAATAGGAGAATACACAGTAGTAAAACTTGGGGATGTAAGCGGAGATGGAATTGTAAAATCAAAAGATTATATGATGATAAAAAATTATATAATGTCAGGATATCAATTAACAGAAGCACAAAAGAAAGCTGCAGATACAAGTAAAGATGGAGAAATAAAATCAAAAGATTATATGATAATAAAAAATCATATAATGGAGGGAACTACCATTAACTTATAAGGAGAGAAAAAAATGAGTTTAATTGCTAAAAAATATAATAAAATAATAATAGTAAGTATAATATGTTTAATATTATTATCAATGTGTAATGTAGTATTAGGAGCAGGAAGTTTTTCTATAAGTTCATCATCAAAAAGCTTAACAAAGGGAGAAACAACTACAATTTCAATAACTGCTAATAATTGTGCAGGACAGTTTTCTATAAGTTCGTCTAATCCTAGTGTTGTATCTATAAGTTCTTCATCAGCTTGGTTGGACAATTCGAGTACAACTATAACATTAACAGCTAAATCAGCAGGAAAAGCAAATATAACTATAACTGCAGTAGATGTAACAGACACAGACTTAAATGATATAACAGGCTCAAAAACATGTACAGTTACAGTTACAGAACCTACACCACCGCCACAAACAAATACAGGAGGAGGTTCTTCTGGTGGAAGTAGTAGTAATAGTAATAGTAATAATAATAGTTCTGGAAGCACAACTAATAAAAAACCAACAAATACAACAACTACAACTAAACCAAGTAATAAACCAGCAACTAAAGAGGAAGAAAAATCAAATGATAGCTCACTTGCATCACTTGCAGTAGCAGAAGGAATTCTTTTACCAGAGTTTAATAAAGATATTAAAGAATATATATTAACAGTTCCTAATGAAGTAACAATGATAAATGTAGCAGCAAAGACAAGTGATCAAAAATCAAGTTATGTAGTTACAGGAAATACAGAATTAAAAGAAGGAGAAAATATTGTAACAATAACAGTAAAAGCAGAAGATGGAACTACAACAGATTATGTTATAAAAGTAACAAGAGTAAGACCTGCTTTATCAATAAATTCACTTATAATAAAATACACAAATCAAAATGGACAATTAGTAGAAATACCTCTAAAACCAACATTTAGTTTTGATATATATGATTATAAAATAGAAGATTTAGAGTATTGGGTAGAAAAATTAGAAATAGAAGCAATTGCCAATATAGAAGGTGCAATAATAGATATACAAGGAAATAAAAACTTAAGGATAGGAGAAAATACAATAACAATTACCGCAAAAATTCCTGTAACAATAGAAGGCACAGTTGCAACAGAAGAAGCAGCAAAAGAAACAGAAGAAACAATAACATATACAATAAAATTTAACAAAAAAGAAGAACCAATACCGCCAACACTTATGGGAAGAATATCAAATTGGTTTAATGGAATATTAGCAGGAATTTCTACATGGTATGCACAAAATCAAATGCAAGCAATAATGGGCGCATTAGTACTTTGTATAGTAGCTTTAATTGTATTATCTATATACATTATTGTAGACTACAAAAAATATAAAGTATTATTAGATAAACTAAAAAAAGTAAATGAAATTAATAATAGCGAAACAATAAAAAATGTAGAAATAGAAAATGTTGATAATACAGAAGTAAATAATAAAAATAAAAAAGGTGGAAAGCATTTTTAAGATGTAGGGGCGACTAGTAGTCGCCCTTTTTAGTTAATTATTTTACAAAATTTGTATTTAAAAACGTTATAAATTCTTTCATACTTGGTGTAAGATGAAGATTTTTTGAATAACAATACCCTATAGCCCTTTCTGGTATAGGATTTTTTTGTTTAAGCTCAAATACAGAACTATTTTTTAAATATTCTTCAGAAAACTCTCTTACAACACAAGAAACACCAAGATTTATTTTTGCAAGCTGTAATAATAATTCATGTGCGCCAAGTTCTACAGAGGCTGTAAGCACTTGACCAGATTTTAAAAATATTTTATCAACATATTTTCTTGAATTTGATTTACTTTCTAGTAAAATTAAAGGTAATTTAGATATATCTTTGCGAGTAAATACTTTTTCTTTATATTCTAAATAATCATTACCAGCAACAAAAGTATCATGAACAGTCATACATTCAACAATTTCTAAAGATTCATCTTTAATTGGTAAATTTCCAAATGCTATATCAATTTTACCACTTTTTAATAAATCTATGGTTTCTGAAGTTACCCTATTTATTATTTTAATTTTTATATTAGGATACAATTTATGAAACATTTCTAAACGAGGTAATAGAAAATGAGAAGAAATTGTATCACTTGCGCCTATTTTTAATTCTCCATCATCTAATGTTTTTAAGGCTTCAAGCCTTAAAAGCCCTGTTTCCAAAAGCTCCATTGCAGAAGAAGTATATTTGTATAAAATATTTCCTGCTTCTGTTAATTCTATACCTTTAGAAGTTCTTTTAAATAAAGTCATATTTATAGAAGATTCTAATTGCTTTATAGCTTGACTAACAGCAGATTGCGTCATAAACAAACTTTCTGCTGCTTTTGAAAAACTTTGAGAATTTGCTACAACATTAAAAATTCTATATTGTTCTATTCTAAAATTCATATTAATCCTCCTTATACCAGGTAGTAAAAATAGTAATTTGACTTATGGTTATATTACCATTATAATTTATTTGTGATGTAAAATCAAGTTAATAAATATATGTTAAAGTGTAAAGCTTTGAATGGAGGGTTTTTATGAGTAAAACAGTAGGTACAATATCTAGAGGTATTCGTACACCAATTATTCGTAGTGGAGATGATTTAGTTGAAATTATAGCTGATTCAGTTCTTGCTGCATCAGAGGAAGAAAAATTTGAAATAAGAGATAGAGATATAATTGCAGCTACAGAAGCTATTGTTGCAAGAGCACAAAACAATTATGCTACAATAGAAAATATTGCAACAGATGTAAAAAACAAATTTTCTAGTGATACAGTTGGAGTAATATTCCCAATATTAAGTAGAATTCGTTTTGCTATTTGTTTAAGAGGTATAGCAAAAGGCGTTAAAAAAGTAGTGTTAATGCTTAGCTATCCATCAGATGAAGTTGGAAATCATCTTGTTTCTTTAGATATGTTAGATGAAAAAGGAGTTAATCCATATTCAGATGTTTTAACGCTTGAAAAATATAGAGAATTATTTGGAGAAAACAAACATCCATTTACAGGAGTAGACTATGTTGATTATTATAGCCAAATAATTAAAGAAGCAGGCGCAGAAGTAGAAATAGTATTTTCTAACAATCCTCGTACAATACTTGACTATACAAAAGATGTACTAACATGTGATATTCATACAAGAAAAAGAACAAAAAGAATACTTAAAGAAAATGGTGCAAATGTAGTTTTAGGATTAGACGAAATATTAACAAGCTCAATAGATGGAAGTGGATATAACGAGCAATATGGACTTTTAGGAGCAAACAAAGCAACAGAAGATAAAATAAAACTATTTCCAAGAGATTGCGAAAGCTTTGTTACAAGCCTTCAAGCAGAAATGCTAAAAAGAACAGGAAAAAATGTAGAAGTTATGGTTTATGGAGATGGAGCATTTAAAGATCCAGTAGGTAAAATATGGGAGCTTGCAGATCCAGTTGTATCACCAGCATATACGAAAGGCTTAGAAGGAACTCCAAACGAAGTAAAATTAAAATATCTTGCAGATAACAATTTTGCTAATTTAAAAGGAGAAGAATTAAGAACAGCAATAGAAGAATACATTAAAAATAAAAACGATAATTTAGTAGGTTCTATGGAATCACAAGGAACAACACCACGTAGATTAACAGATTTAATAGGTTCATTATGTGACTTAACATCTGGAAGTGGAGATAAAGGAACACCAGTTGTATTTATTCAAGAATATTTTGATAACTATACAAATGTTTAGAATACATTAAAATTACAGAAGAATTGTATGGGCGGACGACTCTGTCCGCCCTTTTATAAGATATATGCATATGCTTATATAGCTCAGTTGGTAGAGCAACAGATTCGTAACCTGTAGGTCGCCGGTTCGATTCCGGCTATAAGCTCCAAACTTGCCTTACGGCAAGAGTGAAGAATTAAGAGTGAAAAGTGAAAAATAGTACAAGCTAGCCTTTGTAAGATATATTAAGGCAAGTTTGTACTTTTAACTTTTCACTTTTAACTTAATTTAATAAATTTTAACTTTATATTTAATCCATTGCCAAAATTCTCCGTCCCCATTGGCAAATTCTTAAAAAGTGGAGCTTAACAGATACAATTGTTTTATAACCTTTTTCACTTGACCATAGTAATAAAAAATGTTATAATATTTACATAATTTTTTAGAAAGGAGAAATAATCATGCGAAAAAAATCAAAAGAATTGCTTGATATGGCTCTCCGGGAGCTTCATACAGCAATAAAAGAAGGAAAAGAAGAGGTAGAGATATTATTAGAAAAAACCAGAGATGGCAGCGAAGAAACAGCGCTGTATGTTTCTAATAAGTATGAGACCAAAAAATTAACAGAGATAATACGAGCAGAGTTTGCAGATTATGAAGTTAAAAGCATAATTTACAGAGAACTTAATCAGTTGGCTATTACCTCCTTTAAAAATGGTCCTTGTAGAAAAAATGCTTCATATTCTCTTAAATGGAAACTTTCACTTCAAAAAAAGTAAAAGGAAGCTCAAAAAAGCACTGAAATATTATTCAGTGCTTTTGGCATTTTTAAATAAATTATAACATTGCAAAAAAATATTAAAAGAAATATAATAATATATGAATTAAAAAAAGAATTTTACTACGAATTATATTGGAAAGAATTTGTTATATATAAAAATATTATAAAGAAAGGTTGCAAAAGATGATAATCGAAAAAGCAAGGATAGCTTTGGAAAAATTAAGAAGAACTAATTATAAACAATTGCCAGACTTTGGTGTAGATGAGATAACAGAACAAATTATAAGTATTATAGCAAATGAATGTAAATCAACTACTATAGGAGAAAATAGCATAAAAAGATATGAAAGCGATATTGTAAGGGAAAATATTGATGCAATAATTAGACAATTAATTTTAAATGGAAGCTACATTCCTAAAGATACAATGAATAGAATTATGCATTTTAGAGGACGTGTTATAGGTATTAATTCAGATGTAGATATTTATAAAGGAATTGTGGAAGAAGATGATGGTAGTATGAAAAAAACAGCTACCATAGGTAATTTAGTAATAAATATTAATAAATTAGATAAGCCTTTAAGAGAAATTATTTATAAAGAAATATATCAAGAATTTGCAAGACAATTGATATTAAATAATACAAAACAATGTCCTAAGCAAAATAGATTTTTAATATTTAAAGAGAATTTATTACATGGTAGAGAAGGAAGAGAATTTTTAGCTAAAAAGTATATACAATTATTAAGGCAAAACACTAGTTATAATGATGAAATTATTAGAAGCACAGTAGGATATAATTTAGAATATATGTATAATGACAAATTTAAAAAAGAGGTAATAAGATCAATGAGAGAAGGGCAAAGTGTAGTTCCGGTAGATGAAAAACGGAAAGGATTTTGATAGGCTTTTAGGTGCTGTTACATCAGAAACTAAAGAGATTATGGCATTAATACCAGATATAAATACAATACATACTGATATTTCACAAATATATTCAGATGTAGAAGCATACCTAATTGGATGCTCAACAGATATAACAAAATTAAGTCCGCAAGAGATTGAGCAAACTATAAAACAAATAAATAAAGCATCATTACAAGAAGAAGGAATGAAACGATTTGTAGGTAATAACGGTTACAAAACTGTGAATAATCAAATAACAGGTAATAGTGTAGAGCTATTAAATAAAAAATATGTAGAAAATGCGATGAAAAAAATTTCGGAAGATATATATGAATTGGTTCAATGTGCTGCTACAATGGATAAACAAGAATATCTAAAAAGAGCAGTTGGATTACAATATAGATTTATAAGGATACATCCTTTTCCTAATTCAAACGGAAGAACATCTAGAACATTGTTAAATATGATAACGATACCTAAAGGGATTTTAGTAAATTTTGATAAAGATTTAAAACCTAAATATAATGCTGTATCAAATGAAACTCATATGGAAATGGACGCAAAAGGATACTTACAAGCTCTTCAAGAAAATTCTGAAAATTTAACATATATGGAAATAAGTACAGAGACGCCACTATATAAATTTGTTAAAGAGAGTTGTATTATAGAATTAGAATCTGAAATACAAGATGGTGATACTGTAAAAAAGAAGGAAAAAAATTTACAAGACAAAACTCACTAAAATTAAAAACATTATAATCTTAATTATTTAAGACTATAATGTTTTTTTAATAGGTATATAAATATTAGTAGTAATTTCTCCTTCATATTCTTCTATATCAGGAATTGTATCTAAGTTATATCCTAAATATGGTATAATACATGCATAAATCATATTAGTAAAACTACTAATATCAATTGCTTCTCTGCTATCTATACTAAATTTTAAGAAAGTTTTATTTTCTATTACATAACTTTTACTGTCTTTAAAATTACAAGTGCTAGCTATATGATATGTAGCCATTTGAGGTTCTTCTGTAAATTTATCGTATTCTACTATTCCATATCTCTTATCTTCAAAAATAAAGTCTTTATTTGCAAGCATTTCATCCCAAAAAGGTGAAGCAACATCTGGAATAATATCAATAGGCATAGACTTACTAACGCTATATAAATTAAAAGTTATATTTTTAACTATTGAATAATTTATTTCTTCAGAAGTTTTGCTGATTTTAGTAAAATCAAAAATAGGTAAAGCTTTTAATTTATCTTTATTTTTAAAAATATCCTTTGGACTAAATCCCATCATTTTCTTAAATGCTCTTCCAAAAGAAGTTGCTGATTCATAACCATATTTTAATGCAATATCTATAACTTTAGTATCATTTAATAAATCTGTGCAAGAAACAGTAAGTCTTCTTTTTCTTATATATTCAGCTAAAGACATGTTTGTTACGAAATAAAATATCCTATGAAGAGAATACTCATTAACGCATAAAATATTTGCAAGTGTTTTGTATTCCAACTCTTTGTCCAAATTATCTTCTATATATTTAATTAATTCATTTAATTTATCAATACTACCTTTAAACATAAAAAACACTCCTATATATAATTATACCACATTTTACATAAATTTGAATAGACTTTTTTGATATCTAAAAAGTTGAAATTAATTATTTTGTAAACTTTATTGACATTGTTACGAAAATAGTATAAAATATAAATGCAAACATTGTTCCGAATAAAGAACAATATAAAAAGGAGGTGGAATTAAATGGGCTATTTAACATCAAAACAATTTTCTGATAAATGGGGAATATCAGAAAGAAGAATAATAAAACTTTGTATGGAAAACAGAATAAATGGAGCTGTAAAAAACGGAAGACAATGGAATATACCAGAAGATACCCTTAAACCATACGATAAAAGAACAAAAATTTCTAAATATGTAAAAACTAAAAAATCTGTAGTAATTCTAAATATTAATAACGAGATAGAAAATTATTTAATTCCGCTTCTAAAAAAAGAAGGATACACAATAACAGGAATTTATGAAGAAAATCAAATAGTAAATATAAAAAATGAAGCTAATTTGCAATTACTACAAATGGATTTTACTAGCATAAATAAAATACTACAAACTATTCAAAACACAGAAAAATATTACGATAGTATGGTATTTATAGAATCAGAAAAAACAGGCAAAAATAGTGAATTAATAATAAGAGAATTTGCTAAAAAAATGAATTGTACTTCTAGTATAGTTTTAGTAAATAATTTAAGCGATGTAAAAACAAAACTAGAACAAAAACTAGCAAAAGAATTTAAAGAAGAAATAGGACTTAGAATAAATGCTGTAAATTTAGATATTCCAACAGAAGGTAATTTACTAATTAATTATGAAGAAGTAGCAATAGATGTTTCAGATATAGTAACTAAATACAAAAATACTACAGGTAATGCAATAACTACAAATGCAGGATATATACAGTTTAATGAAGATGGAAAAACAAAAGCATTTTGTGCAGGAGAATTTTATAAAATTTTAGATTTCTATTTTAAGAGCTTAAACAAGGATTCATATTTATGGTGCGCATCTACAATGATGGAAGATGAATGGACAGACGAACCTGCAGAAATGAATTTTAGAGTAGCTAATTTAGATGCTGCAAACAGAGGTGCAAAAATAGATAGAATTTTTATATTTAGTAAAAGTAAAATAAAAGAATTTAGAAATAACAAAACACTAAAAATATATATGCAAAGCAATATAAATACACTATTTGTTGATTATGACGAAATTATGAAAAAAAATCCAAAACTAATAGAAATGGTAGGAAACGGCTGGGATGGAATTGACAATAATACTTTAATTCTTGACTTACCAGCAGGAAATAAAGAAAGAGGTTATGTTTCTATAAATAGGAAGGAGGTCGAAGAGGCATATAATTGTTTCCAAGAACTTAAAAAATATTCTAAAGATTTAAAAGAATTACTAAAGAACTAGAATTATAAAATAAATAGAAAGAGGTATATAAAAATGAGTGAATTAGTTTATAAAGAAATTGAAAAGAAAGATGAAAAACAATTAAGGAAGTTAATAAGTACAGTTCTAGGGAACTTAGAAAGACCAGAATTTTTTATTCCCTATGAAGAATGGGAGCTTGAGCAAATTTTTGATAAAAATTATGCGCCTTTACATGGAGCGTATGATGGAGATAAACTTGTAGGTATGGCGCAACTATATGTAAAAAGAGAAATGCTTCAAGAGTTTATAGACGTGTTAGGATTAGATGATTATAAAGTATGTGAATTAGGAGGCAATCTTGTTCTTCCAGAATATAGAGGAATGGGAATAATGAGAAAATTGATAGAGATGCAAACAGAATTAGCAAGAGAATTAGGGTTTGACTATGTTATATCTATGGCACATCCTGATAATATAGGAAGTAATAAAGCACTACAAAGATTAGGATTAGAATATGTAAAAACAACAACTGTAGCAAATGGACATTTAAGAGATATTTATCAAATGAAATTATAATAAGGAGATAAAAATATGGAACTGACTTTAGAATATATATTATCACAAGTATTTGTTATAATAAGTTATTTTCTTTTAGTATTAAGCTATCAAGCAAAATCAAGAAAAAATATTTTAGTATTAAGTAATATATCATTAGTTGCAAACGGTATAGCATATATTTTCTTGCAAGCATATACAGGACTTGCAATGTGTTTTGTAGCAATATTTAGAAATATTATTTTTCTTATTGATGAGAAGATAAACGGTAAGGCTGAGAAAATAGAAAAAAAGGATATAGTAATATTAGCTATACTATATTTAATATCAGTAATATCAACGATATTTACATATGATGGTATACTAAGTTTAATACCTGTTGTTATAACAATGATATACACATATTCTGTGTGGCAAAAGAAAACTTCTGTGTATAAGCTATTAGGCTTACCAATGGGAATATTATGGATAGCATATAACATTTATATAATGTCTATATTTGGAATAATATTAGAAACAATATTAACTATATCTGCAATATATGGGTACTATAAAGAGAAAAAGAAATAACAAAACGCATAGAAAAAAGAGATGAACTTTTTGTTGAAGTTTATCTCTTTTTCTCAACTTTTTTGGAACAAGAAAAGTTGAGAAATAAGAAAACTAAACCTTTATTATTTTCTTAAGAAGGAGAGTGAGATAATGGAAAAAACGTTAGAAAATAATGAAGGGTATACAATAAAAGGAATTGAAAAAATATTGGAAAAAGTTAGTAAAGAAACATTAGCAAAATTCTTTGGAAAGAGTGAGAAAAGTGAATTTACACAGGATATTTTAGAAATGTTAAGAGAGAGAAATATACCATCAGGAATGGAAATTGAAAGTTTTTATATATTAGATGAAGAGAAAAAACAGGAAGAATCAAAAGATATGAAAACAATTGATGATTGTCTTGATGAAATAATTTCTTCTATTATTGGCAATCCAAAACGTTTAGAAGAAATCAATGAATACAATAAGCAAATTAGAGATAAAAAACCTCCAAAAGATGGAAGAGCGTTAATTGGGTTAGCTTTACCATTTTCACAAAAAAATCAATTATTTATATATGTAGACGAGCCTCTAAAAGAAGAAGATATACAAAAAATGTTTGCAACTACATATATAGGAGGAGTAATGACCCTTAATTGTTTTATGGGAAAGAAATTTTATAATGAGCATAAAAAGAAAATAGATAAATTTAATAAAAGTTATCATGAAGAAACAGAAGTTGATAGTGTATTGAAAAACCTAACTAGGGAAAAATCAGATTTTACCAAAATTTTATATGATTCTGATTATGCAAAAAGAGCAAAAGCTATTATTTTTAATCTTACAGGAAAAGAATTAAAAGAA